>JAILON010000098.1 GCA_024690865.1 Treponema sp.
GACTTTCCAAGGCCGCCCCGCTGCGTATTTCCTTGCGCGGGGGAATTCGCTCCGGGATGGTCGCCTCGGTCGCGCGGATGAGGGCGCGGCTCATCGGCTTCCACTCGTAATCTTCAAGGTCCACGGCGAGCACAAGCCCGTGCCTGACCCTGCCGAATGCCGTCGTCCGCTCCACGTAGACCGCCTCGCTTTCGGGGGCATCGAAGACCCCGCCCGAAAGGTAGTCCGCCATCGTCCACTTGATCCGCGCTATCCGGTCGGCCTTGTCCGGGCGGGACAGGTAGACCTCCGGCAGGATGAGGTTCAGGGTGGAGGGCTTCCCGCCCGCCGCGAGCTCCGCCCGCTTCCAGTAACCCTCGTCCTGCGTGTACTGGTCGCAGGCGATGACCGACCAGCTGCCCAAATCCCTGTCCTTGGGCAAAAGGATTTCCGGCAGCTTCAGGCCGAATTCGTCGAGGCAGTCTTGGCTTTCCATATTACTTCTTCCACGGCTCCTTGCGGATAATCGTCTCGTTGCGGTCTGCGCCCACGGAGATGATGTCCACGCTGGTTCCCGTGAAATCTTCTATATACTCTATGTACTTCTTGGCGTTCTCAGGCAGCTTGTCGTAGTCCTTGCAGCCCCTGAGCTCGCTCTTCCAGCCCTTGAACTTCTCCAGCACGGGCTTGGCCTTGTTCAGCTTCTCGATGCTGGCGGGGAAGTCCGTGACAATCTTGCCGTCGATGTCGTATGCGACGCATGCCTCAATCTGGTCCATCGCGTCGTAGATGTCTATGTGGGTCAGCACGAGGCCGTCTATCGAGTTGACGCGGCAGGCATAGCGGAGGGCGACCAGGTCCAGGTAGCCGCAGCGGCGGGCACGTCCGGTCGTGACACCGTACTCGTTGCCCGTGTCGCGCACGTACTTGCACAGCTCGCTCTCGGCCGCGTCCTTCTCGTTGAACTCGGAGGGCATGGGGCCGTTGCCGACCCTGGTCTCGTAGGCCTTGAACACGCCCATGACCTTGTCGATGTCGTGCGGGCCGATTCCGCAGCCGGTCGCCGCACCCGCCGCGCAGGACGCGCCGGAGGAGACATAGGGATAGGTTCCGCTGTCGATGTCGAGCATCGCACCCTGGGCACCCTCAAAGAGGATGTTCTCTCTCCTGACGGCCCACATCCGTTCGGTCAGGTCAACCCGCATGGCAAGCAGGCGGTCCTTGTATGTGTCAAGATAGGCCTTGTCCTCGCCGTCGTACTCGGCCATCTTCTCGTCCCAGTCCAAATCCGCAAGGCGGAGGCCGTCGCGCTGGGCCTTCTCGGAGTAGGCGATGCCGATTCCCCGTCCGGTCGTGCCGATGGGGCGCTTGCGCTGCGCGTCGCGGTCCTTGTCCATCTGCCGGTAGCGGGGCAGGATTATCTGCGTCCTGTCTGAGATGAAGACGCGGCCTTCCCAGTCAATGCCGTTGTCCTTGAGCATCTGGAGCTCATTGAAGAAGGCCTCCGGATCCAGGACCATGCCCGCGCCAAGGAACACCGTCTTGCCCGGGTACAGGATGCCGCTCGGCACCTGGTGCAGGGCGAATTTCTTTCCGTCCACGACAATCGTGTGCCCTGCGTTGGGCCCGCCCGCATAACGGACGACGTGCTTTGCATCCTGGGCCAGGTAGTCCACGATCTTTCCCTTACCTTCATCACCCCACTGGGCACCGATAATAACGACCTTCATCAGAACACTCCCAGCCGGAGCAAAAACTGCCTGCTTTTCTCCGGCTCACGAGGGCCTGTGCAACGCACGATGCACATTTGTGCAATTGCGGCCCTCGCAATATAGTTTTGTCCAGTTCCAAAAGCCAGCAGGCTCCTGAAACAGGCTTTTTCAGTGTAGCACAAAGAGGGAAATCATTCTATAGGTAGATTCCAAAGCCCCTGCGAAACCGCACAGGGCGGCTGCGGCCCAGGCATCAAGGAACTCGCCATCTGGTCCAGGAACCACTTTTCGGCTGCCTTGGCATCCTGTTTTCCGCCCTGCCCAGCAAGGAGTACAGTGGGGGTAGGATCTTACGCTTTTCGGAGAACTGACAGACTACTATTCGGCGAAGTACCGAATAATTGACAGCAGGACATAAAACAGTACAGTCACTTTAGATTGAACAGAGGAGGTGATTTTATGGTTGCAGCAGACTTAAAAGAAAAAGCAATGGATTATTTCACCATTGTAAATTTTCCGTTGCAATACGGCAAAATAAATTTTTCTGGACTATGCAATGGCTTGAATTTTCCGAGGAAGGCCCAGAACGCCCGCCTCGAATTCAAACTGCCTGCTGTTCTCATACTGTTCATGGATAAGTTCATCTTGCTTAAGACGTATTCGTAAATAACCGACGGCCCTTGCAACTGCCCCAGCCACGTGCCCCGGAACCTGCATCTGCCAGGGCCCTTCATTCCTGCCCGCCATCGCCAGTATCCAGCCCCCACAGGCCCAGCCGGTGTTCCCTCGCGTAGTCCTCGGCCTGTCCAAAGGAGGCCATGTCCTGCTTGTTGAACTTGAACTTGCTGTAGTACCTGCCGTAGCCGTTCCGCACAAGCTCATAGTTGAGCATGCTGCCGTCCTCCGCGTACAGGTAGGCGAGGAGCCGCCCGTACCGGTCCTTGTAGGACGTATACCAGTCGAGCCGCAACTGCATGGTCGTCCCAAGGCAGCGTCCCGTATATTCCTTCGCCTCGTCCGCATAGGGCTGGCGGACCTTCTTGTAGTATTCGGGCGTGTCCACCCCTATGAGCCGTATCCTCTGGCAGGACTTGTCGCAGTCCGGTGGAATCTCGCCAAGAAATTCAACGTCAACAGTGTCGCCGTCCACGACCTTCGTGACCCGCACCTCGTACAGCTGCTCGTAGACAGCGCGGGGCGGCTTTTTGCTTGCGGCCACAAGATTCTGACTGCCGAACAGCAGCACGGCGAGCACGAGGAGGAAAAATGCAGACCTCACGGAGAAGGATTTTATCACCATACACAAACCTGCTTTCGTACCTGGGCCGGTTTCACAAGCTTGTTGCGACGAAACATGCGGACATCTTGAAACTGCCTCACCTTTATTTCGTTTACAACACCGAGTCTCCTGGTCGGAGCTTTCTGCCGATTCCATAGCTTTATTGTACCATAATATGGGGGAATTATCCACTGAGCCGGTCAAAAGCCGGATACTTTTGCATCGGTTCGGATGCACCTACCGGCGGCCATTCGGACCCTAGGCACAGACCAGACCACGGCCCCTGCCGGATTTTTTCCTTGCACAAGAGGCTTTTTTTTCATATATTGAATGGAAGAAGACAACGGCCCCCGCAGGGGCCTTCGCACACAAGGAGGCATAGAGCATGAGCGAATACGCTAACATAGGATACGCGGCGGAACGCGAAAACGAGCAGAGGAAGTTCCTCTCCGGGACATACGGCTGGATGGCCGTTGCCCTGCTCATAAGCGCGGCTTCTGCTTTCATAACGGCAAACAGCTACACGCTGCTCTCGCTGATTTTCACCAGCTGGCACTACTGGGTTCTGTTTGCCGGCGAGCTTGCCCTGGTCTGGTGGCTGTCCGCGTCAATCCGCAAGATAAGCCTTGCGGCAGCCGTCGTCGGCTTCCTTGCCTATTCCGTGCTGAACGGAATGACGCTGGCAAGCATCTTCTTTATCTATCGCATCGACTCCATCGCCATAGTGTTCATTTCCTGCGCGGCGATGTTCGCGGGCATGGCCCTCTACGGTTTGCGGACAAAAAGCAACCTGTCCAGCTACGGTCGCTACCTGGTTATGGCGGTCTGGGGCATCCTCATCGCCTCGCTGCTGAACATCCTGTTCAAATCCAGCGGCCTGTCATTCCTGATTTCCATCGCTTCGGTCGCCATATTCGCCGGCCTGACCGCCTACGACAGCCAGAAAATGCTCGCCCTTTCGGAAAACGCCGACGGAAGCGAGGCATTCCGCAAGGTGTCCATCCTGGGTGCGCTGGAGCTGTATCTGGACTTCATCAACATGTTCCTTTCCCTCCTGCGAATCTTCGGAAGGCGACGCTAGGCCGTTCCGTCTAGACGCTGCATAAAGGGTTGGGTTCACCTAGCATAAAGGGCCGGTTCTGATTAATTCGGACCGGGCCCAGCCAACAGAAACATTCCTCGCAATATGAGCTGCTGTCGGGCCCTCCCGCATAAGTAGCCGATTCCCAAAGGACTTTGGAAATGGCAGTTTCCAGGGTCTTTTTTTTGGGGAGGAACACGATTGCTACCCCCTGTTTACGAAAGGCGAGGCTGGAATGGGACAAAAACGGGTCCTTCCTGACCGCGGTCTGATACCCGGCCACAGACGGGAAGGGCAAAATGCCAGGACTAGTAAAAAACACAGCAAAATCGTATAATGGCAGGAAATCTGTATACAGAGGTTTAAAATGAAAAAAATCGTCGCCGGCTCTACCGCCGTACTTTTGATGCTTACGACTTCAGGAGCTTTGATTGGCTGCAAGTCAGCCCCCGATGAGGCAACCTCCTCATCGGATTCCTCCCTCGAATCTACGTCCAACATGGACTCTGACGAGGCAGAGGCATCCGCAACCTTTGATATTGAAGATGATGATGATGAAATAAGCCTGGAAGATGAAGGCTCCAATCCTTCTGGCGACAGCGTGGAAGGCCAGGGAGGCCAAGAAGGGAGCGCAGAAAGGATTTCCTCCGACGGACTGGAGGGAACCGACCACAGGGACGAGGACGGCAAGTCCGGTACGGGCAATTCCTACGGGCTTGCTTCTGGGGAAGGTATTGACGGAGACGGCATTGGCATAAAGGGTGGCACGGCGAGCGACACCGCCACAAAGGGGCAGGAAAGCGCACCGAACGACGAGGAAAACTTCCCGGCCACCATGGAGCGCATGAAAGGCACGGGCAAGACAACGTCTGCTGACGATGGCAAGAACGGCCAGGGCGACAGCGCTTCGTCCGCGACGGCGGGCAAGGACAGCTCAGATTCCAAGAGCGGCGGTTCCCGGCAGAGTGCGGTGGCCCCAAATGCAAACGATGCAAGCAGCGCAGGAACTGGAAAAAAAGCTTCCACGGAGAGTGCAAACAGCAATGGATCGGCCCCCACCCCGTCGACTGCCAGCGGCAAGGCAGGGAACGGAACGAACAGCGACCAGGCTGTTGCCGCAAACACGGGAAACAGCGGTTCTACAGGAAAGAACAACGGCAACAAAAAGGGGAACGACACCGGGATTACCGGCACGTCCAGCATAGACGGATCGCGCAACGCAAACCCGACCCCGACAAAGAAAGACGATAAAACTGCCTCCGGCAAGAACGGCTCCGGCTCCGGCCAGAGTGGGAGCGGCACCGGCAACCAGACTGCGCAGAACGATAAGAACAAGTCCGGCACGGGCAGTGGCTCCGGCTCCGGTAGCGGTTCCGGCAGCGGCAAGGACGCCAACTCCGGCAAGAACGGAAGTGGCGCAGGCGGCGGGTCTGGGGCTGGAACAGGCTCTGGTTCCGCCACGAGCCAGAACGGCAAGAACGGCTCCGGCTCCGGCCAGAGCGGGAGCGGCGCAGGCAACCAGACTGCGCAGAACGATAAGAGCAAGTCCGGCACGGGCAGCGGCTCCGGCTCCGGCAGCGGCAAGGACGCCAACTCCGGCAAGAACGGAAGCGGCAGCGGCCAGAGCGGGAGCGGCACTGGCAACCAGACTGCGCAGAACGACAAGAACAAGTCCAGCACGGGCAGTGGCTCCGGCACGGGCAGCGGCTCTGGAAGCGGCAAGGACGCCAACTCCGGCAAGAACGGCACCGGCAACGGCAGTGGGTCTGGGGCTGGAACAGGCTCTGGTTCCGCCACGAGCCAGAACGGCAAGAACGGCTCCGGCCAGAGTGGGAGCGGCACCGGCAACCAGACTGCGCAGAACGACAAGAACAAGTCCGGCACGGGCAGTGGCTCCGGCTCCGGCAGCGGTTCTGGAAGCGGCAAGGAAGCCAACTCCGGCAAGAACGGCACCGGCAGCAAGGCAAATAACACCGGCAAGGAAATCGCCAAGACCGACGGGAACGGGAACGGAGATGGCATGACAATTTCTACCAACGGAAGCGGCGATGCAAACGGGCTCGATGGCAATGCCGGTTCGGCCACAGCAAAAGACAAGCAGGGGCTGGCAGACGACGGCACGGTGGACTACGTGGAGAAGTTCAGCAAGTGGTTCCACCCGGCCCTTTCCGACGTGCAGCGCTGCGGCTACTTCTACACCACCCCGGAAATCTGCCAGTTCGACATGATACAGGGCGACTTCCGCAAGGTGTCTGGATACAAGAAGGCGGCCTACGGTTTCGTCTTTGGCTACAGCCAGCCCGACCCGCGCGGCTACCTGTCAGACTTCATCCGCTTTGAGATAAATGTGGACGGCGAGTACGCGCTCTATACCTGGGACGGACAGAACTACGTGGATTTGGTTGAGCCCAACGACAAGGGAACGGCCTACTTCTACGAGCATCCAGCAATCTACAAAGGCTACAACACGCTCAACACGATAAAAGTCGAGGACACAGGCAGTTCCTACAACGTGTACGTGAACGGCACGCTCATCCAGGGCAACATTCCCTACCTGGGCAGCCGGGCAACGAAGGGCGTCATGGCCTTCTTCTCGGTCGCAAAGGAGCATCAGGAAGACTTGCCCAAGACTCCGGTCAACGTGGGCATGAGGATTACCGATGTCACTCGGCACTAATGCCGTCGGCGCAACTGCCAGGGGCAACAACGCCGCCAGCAGCGGCGCCTCTGGCACGAAGGCTTGACGACAGGCAGGAAGGGGACAAATGCTGAAGTACGTGCTCAAACGGATCGCACTCATGGTGATGAGCCTGTTCATCATCATGACCATGCTGTTCATCCTGATCCGCCTGCTGCCCAATCCGGTAGAGTCGGTGACGGGGGGCTACGACAAGGCCCTGCGCGACATGCGGGAAGCATGGGGCTACAACAAGCCCCTGCTCGTGCAGTACGGCATCTTCCTCAAGAAGGTGTTCACCAGATGGGACTGGGGCTTCTGCACCTCCATGGGAACTTTCCTGCAGCCGGTCACGGCCTACATCGGAAGCAAGCTCCCCGCGACGCTCTACGTCAACATCCTTTCCGTCATAATCTCCATACCGCTGGGGGTACTTTTTGGAATTGTCGCAGCGGTCAACAAAAACCGTTGGCCGGACCAGCTCATACAGGTGTTCATCATGCTCTTCATTTCCGTCCCGGCATTCATCTACGCCTTCCTGCTGCAATACTTCGTCGGCTACAGGCTGGGACTCTGCCCCCTCGTCTTCGGGGACGGGAACGACTGGTTTTCATGGAAAATGCTCCACTCGGCAATCATGCCCGTCCTCGCCCTCTCCTTCGGCCCCGTGGCGGGCAACATGCGCCTTATCCGCGCCGAGCTTACCGAACAGCTGACTTCCGACTACATGCTGCTGGCCCGGACAAAGGGCCTGACCCGCAGGCAGGCAACCGTCCGCCATGCCCTCAGGAATTCCATGGTTCCGCTCATGCCGTCCTTCCTGGGGGAATTCATCGGCATACTGGGAGGTTCCATGATTATCGAGCAGATTTTTGCCGTGCCGGGAATAGGCAGGAGCTACGTGCAGTCCATTGCCGTAAAGGACTATTCGGTGTTTATGGCGATTTCGATGTTCTACGTCGCCATCGGCCTCGCCGCGGGAATCGTCAGCGACCTTTCCTACGGCTTCATCGACCCGCGCATACGGATGGGCGCGGGCAAGACGGGCAACCTCTAAGTCCGGCTCCAGAGGGCGCAGTATGCCTGCGTGCGGGCGGCAAAGGGAGCCGACTGCAGCAGTTCATGGACCTCAGCCTTTGTATACCAAGCAGCCTCTATCTCCTCCATTTCGGAATCGCTGGGGGTTATTTCGCCGCTGGCGGTCCCGACGATTACGACGTTCTTTTCATTTGAAAAGCCCACAGCCGAATAGCTTTCTTTCCAAACCTCGCGAATGTGGGTCAACGTCAATCCCGTTTCCTCCCGCAGCTCGCGGATGGAAGCCTGTGCGGCGTTTTCGTCTGGATCTATCAGCCCTGCTGGGAAGTTGTACACCCATTCTCCCGGGGCCATGCGGAATTCCCGGTTCAGAAGGATTCTTTCGCCACTTTCATCGTGCATTATCAGGACGACTGCATCGGGGTTCTTGCCATGCAGGTCATCAAATCCCGTTATGCTGGGGTTGCGGCTTATGGCTTCGTATGTCTTGGAAGTTCCGCTTTTGGCCTCATATACGATGTCGTAGCGGGTGATGTATTTTCCCTGGTGAACTTTCTTAATCTCCTTGAATTTCATTGTACCCGAACCTGCCCTTGCCTCTAGTTGATTCAATAGAGGCAGTTTCAAAAAGTCCAGACGGACTTTTGAAACTGAACAAAATTAACCTGCGAGGGACGCAACGGCGCAGAATGCGCCAGTGAGGCCCTCGTGAGCCAGTACAAAAGTAACCGACTTTTGTACTGGCTCAGTATACCATCGAAATACTGCCAGCGCAAGTTTTTTCGCCGACGGATTAGATGCCGCCGATAATTCCGGCCCCTTCACGGCCTGCGCCCAGCCCCGTCGCACAGCTCAGATGCCGCCGATGGCTCCGTCCATCCGCCGCACAAGTTCCGCAACGGAATCGCGCCGTATACCCGAATAGTTCACGACGAAGCTGTCCCCTCCCGCGACATCCAGCCCGCCCGCGGACCCCACCCCGCCTCCTATGGAATTCCGTCCACCAGCAGGCTCCCATCCCCCCGCGGCCTCCCGTCCACTGCCGTAATAGAAGTCGGAAAGCAGCTGGATATGTATACCGGCGGCCCGCCAGCGTTCCTGAAGCTCGCGCGCATCTATCTCCTTCCTCATCGTCAGGAGGAAATGCAGCCCCGAGTTTTCCTCGTGGATTGTCCCGGCCTCCACCAGCCGTGAATTGTTGAACGCCGTAATCAGGTTGTTGCGGAGGCTGCGGTAGTAGTTCTTCATCTTGTTTATGTGCCGCTCGTAGCTGCCATCTTCGATAAAGCGGGCAAGCGTAAACTGCTCGAAGCTGGACACCTGGCAGGAATAAAAGCCCAGCTTTTCGCTGAAGGCTTTGATGAGTCCCTGCGGCAAAACCATGTAGCTTATCCTGAACGAAGGCGAGAGCGTTTTGGAAAATGTGTTCATGTATATCACGCGACCTTCATTGTCTATACCCTGCAGGGTGGGAAGGGCCTTGCCCGTAAAGCGGAACTCGCTGTCATAGTCGTCTTCGATGATGTATCGGCCCGGGGCGCGGCAGGCCCACGACAGAATCTGCTTGCGGCGGGCAAAGCTCATCACGACACCGGTCGGGAAATGGTGCGACGGCGAAACGTGTGCCACGCTCGCACCGGAGGATTCCAAGGCGTCCACATCCATACCCTGGCCGTCTATCATCACGGGAACGCAGCTGGCCCCGTTGAGCCTGAATATCGCCTCGGCCTTGTGGTAGCCGGGATTTTCCACCGCGAACGCCCCTTCGCGCCCCAAGAACTGGACCAGCATGGAATACAGGGATTCCGTACCTGCCCCGATTATGATTTGTCCCTCCGAAATGTCCATCCCCCGGAATTCCTTCAGATGCCTGCACAGGGCCCGCCTCAGTTCCAGCGCACCAAAGACGTCCGTCCGCCGCAGGAGCCGGTCGCTGCCTGTGGCCAGCACCTGCCGCATGGTCTTGGACCAGAGCGAAAAGGGGAACTTTTCCGGAACTGCTGCATTGCTTGAGAAGTCCGCAAAGGAGCTTTCCTGCACGGTCGGAAGCTTCCCGTCCCGGGCATCGGTCCTGCCGGCCTTTTCTTCCCCGGACCTCAGGTGCCGGGCAATGTCGGAAACGAAAAAGCCCTTCTTCTCTATGGAAAAGAGAAAGCCTTCGTCAATGAGCTGCAGGTAGGCGTTCTGCACGGTGATGACGCTGACACCCAGGTGCAGGGCAAGCGCACGTTTGGAAGGAAGCTTCTCGTCCTCATGCAGGCTGCCGTCCAGAATCTGCTTTCTGAGCGACTCATAGATGAATTCCGTGAGCGTCAGGCTTCCGCGCTTTTCAAAGTCAATCGTAATCATAGGCGCCCCGCCCTCCTTTCCGCCACATCCTACCTGTCCCTCCTTTCCGCCGCGCTTTTTTACAGCTCCATCTGATTATATAAAACTTATCCAATTTTGAATATATCAATAATACCAGATTGCCGCTATATTTCACGTGAGGAGCCTGCGAAAGGGTGCGACATCATGGCAACCGCGGCGGCTCAAATACCGGACGGTACGGCTGCCGTCCACCAAGCGAGGCTTACTTATGGACAAAAGACTTCTTACGATACAGGACGTTTCCTGCGTGGGGCAGTGCTCCCTTACCGTGGCGCTTCCCGTCATCTCCGCGTGCGGCATTGAAACCGCGATACTGCCAAGTTCCGTACTGTCAAACCACACCGGGGGCTTTTCCGGTTGGACCTTCCACGACCTGACGGACGACATGCCCGGCATCCTTGACCGCTGGCTCACGGAAAAAATCTCATTCGATGCATTCTACACCGGCTACGTCTCCAAGGCCCAGATTCCCCACATCCTTGACATAATGGAAAAGACCGCCCGGCCCGGCGCACTCCGCATAGTCGATCCCGTCATGGCGGACAACGGCAAGCTGTACGCGGGATTCGGAGACGACTTCCCCCAGGAGATGAAGAAGCTGTGCAAGGGAGCCGACGTCATCATGCCGAACCTGACGGAAGCGGCTTTCCTGTTGGGCCAGCCCTACGTCGCGGAAGGCTATGACAAGGATTTCATCGAAAAGATGAGCCGCGACCTGTATGCCCTGGGTGCGAAGAACGTCATCGTCACCGGAGTCAGCTTCGACCCCAAGAAGCTGGGCGTCGCAGTTTACGACGGCTCCACGGTGGAATACTACTTTGCCGAAAAGCAGGCGGTCAGCGCCCACGGAACCGGCGACCTCTACGCTTCCGTCGTGGCAGGAGCGATGCTGCGCGGGAAGAGCCTGCTGGAAGCCGCCAGCCTGGGCGCGGATGTCGTGGTCGAAGCAATCAAGAAGACCGCGGGCGACAAGGACCACTGGTACGGCGTAAAGTTCGAAAAGGCCCTCCCCTACCTTATCAAGCGCCTGGGCGACTAATCCCGACGATCTGGCCTGGCCCGCAACAAGGCCGGCCCCCCAGCCCAACTAGCCCGCCGACCAAGGCCGGCCAGACAACCTGACCCAACAAGGCCAGTACCCCGCCCCGCACGGCTTTCCTTGACGGCTCCCGCCTCCACCTGTACGTGGAAACGCAGATTGCCTTTGAGGAGTTCAATCTCTTCTCGCTCACGGAGGACCGCTGACGAATGAAGATTTGTTCATTGCTGCAGAACAATATGCGCGGCTAAAGCAAGCGGGAAACATGATAGAGGATGATGACATTTTGATTGGTTCACTGGCAATCGGCAACGATGCGGTTCTCGTAACGAACAACACGAAGCATTTGTCACGATTGCAGGGAATCCAGCTTGAGGACTGGACAGTGTAATCAGCCCTCGTTGATAAGGCTCTTGCACAGACCACCCTGCAGGACGAGATAGCCCGCACGGACGCGGAAATCAACGCCCGCGTCTACACGCTCTACGGCCTAACCGCCGACGAGATACGGACGGTAGAAAATTCCGGCAAGTAGTGGTACAATAGAAGAAATGGAGGTAAAAAGATGAGTGATGTGGCTTACGCTGCTTTTGCGACAACGGTGAAGAATGGCATTGACGGATTGAATTATGAGCAGCAGTTTGGAATACTGCAAATTGTAATAAGCGCGATGAACAGGAAAAAAGTTAGAAATCCGTTGATGTCAAGGGAAGAGTCCTTGCGCCTTTTTGACAAGTTCACAGGCAGCATGAAGGTTCCTCAGGATTTTGACGCGAAAAAGGAATACCTCGAATACCTTGATGAGAGGTATGGCTTATGAATCGTTTCTTCGTGGATACGAACGTCCTCCTTGACTGGCTCATTCCGACAAATGCCTTTCATACAGATGCAAGTGAATTTGTACGAGCTTGTTTTATGGGCAGGTTTGAAGGATTTGTTTCTTCCCATTCACTAACAGACGTATTTTACATATCCCGAAAGTATTTTTCGGTAGAGGATAGGCGACAGTTTCTTCTTTTGATCATTTCAAATTTCTCGGTTATTACTGAAGATTCTGACGATTTTCGTGTCGTTCTGAATTCTGAAGGATTCTTTGATCTTGAGGATGGACTTCAGATGAATTGTGCAGAAAAAGAGGATATTGATTTTATCGTTACTGAAGATGTGAAAGGCTTTAGGTCGTCCTCTGTTCAGGCAATAAGTATTGCTGATGCACTCAAAAAGATTTCTGAGCATGATATTTAACGTCTTGTATGGTTTAACCGATACGCTTTGCCTCATTCCGGAGTCAGGCTTTCCCTCAAGGACGAAGACGAATGGGAGGAATACTTTAACAGCTACAAGTCTGACTTGACCGCCCTGCAGGACGAGATAGCCCGCACGGACGCGGAAATCAACTCCGCAGTCTACGCTCTCTACGGCCTGACTTTGGAAGAAATTGGTACTGTGGAGGAGAAGTAACTGCGAGTTTTTCGCAAGAAAAACTCGTTACGCAAGCGTAGCTTGCGTGTAGAGGAAAAAGTAGCCACACCCGGCGATGTATGGTATAATAAGGATATGGAGGTAATGAGATGAGTACGACACTTATGAACATTGAAAGCCAGATTTCTTTGATTTCTCTGGCTGAGCAAATAAGCCTTATGGCATATCTCGCCAATGCGATTAAACTCAACTCGGAGGCTATCACTGGGGAAAAAGCAATAATCGAGGATAACGAGATTTCACACAGGCTTTCTCTTCTGTCCGGGCTTCAAAAGTACCGAGGCAGACTCGGAGATGATTTTGATGCGGAAAATGAACTCGCGGAAGCAAGGAGCCTGAAATACGGAAAATGACTGTACTGATAGACACAAACATTTTGCTTGATTTTATTCAGCATCGGGAAC
This sequence comes from Treponema sp., assembly GCA_024690865.1. Taxonomy (GTDB): domain Bacteria; phylum Spirochaetota; class Spirochaetia; order Treponematales; family Treponemataceae; genus Treponema_D. The sequence continues at coordinate 13,062 of JAILON010000098.1, forward strand.
ATTTCTCTTCTTCGGAACAAATCCTTACGCTCTATGCGGAAAGGAAACTAAATGGTTTCATGGCGGCTCATTCTGTCCCGAATATATTTTATATCTTAAGGAAAGGCTTTTCCGATGATGAACGGCGTAGCATTTTGCTTTCTCTTATAGAACTTGTTCCTGTTGTGAATGTTGACCAGATGAAAATCGAATCTGCATTGCGGCAAAAGTCATTTGCGGATTTTGAGGATTGTTTACAGTCAAAATGTGCTGAAAAAATCGGAGCCGACTATACAATCACTAGAAATATAAGTGATTATTCAGATTCGAATGTTCAACCGATTTTTCCTGATGACTTTTTAAAAGAAGTTATTGGATAGAAAATACCTGCAAAAAGTAAAGTGTCGCACTGATGTATGGTATAATGAGGATATGGAGGTAATGAGATGACAGCAGTAAAAGCATATTATGATGGCAAAATATTTATACCGATGCAGACATACGCATTCAAACCTCATCAACAGGTCTTGATTGTTATTGATGAGAACGACAAAAAAGGGGAACGTTCTTATTCTCATTCACTTGCGTCATTCCGCAGCCGATATGCGGATTTTCTGTCAAACCCAGCTGAAAATGAAGGTCTGGATTCCGTCTTTGACGGGGTCAGGGATACAGCGGAACAGCTCCGCGGTACGGAGGATGATGAATGGTAAGTGACATTCATTATTTACTTGACACGAATATAGTCTCCGAGGGATCGAAAATAGCCCCAAATCAAAAGATTGCGGATAAGCTTGATGCATTTGCTGGATATTGCGCAGTATCCACAATATCATGGTATGAAATACAAAAGGGAATAAAGCGCCTTCCTTCTGGAAAGAAGAAAGATTTCTTACTGGCTTACGCAGAAGAACAAATCTCGAATGTATTTGATTTCATTCCGTATACGAAAGAATGCGCGGACATGCAATCAGAGATATTTTCAAGGCTTGAATCTGTCGGAAAGGCGGTTCCTTATCAAGATGCGCAAATTGCAGCAACAGCGCTTGCTTTCAATTTGACATTAGTGACTCGGAACACAAAAGACTTTGAGTCCATTGCCTCTTGCTTTCCGCTCAAAATTGAAAATTGGTTTGAATAAGCAACGGTCGTAGGTCTACACGCTCTCCGGCCTGACTTTGGAAGAAATTGGTACTGTAGAGGAGAAGTAACTGCGAGTTTTTCGCAAGAAAAACTCGTTACGCAAGCGCAGCTTGCGTGTAGAGAAAAAGTAGCCACGGGCAGGGATATGTTGTATAATGAGGATATGGAGGTAATGAGATGAGCTATGTGGTTATGGAAAAAGCATACAATACGCTGACGGAGGAGCAGCAGCTGATAGTATACAACCTTACTGTCGCACTAATGAATATGAATGAAAAGGCGGAGAAAAAGGTTCCTCCCAAGCGTACATTCGGGAAGTTTGCAGGCCGGGCCAAGGCCGTTTTTTCCCCTGACTGGGAAATGAGCGAGGAGGAGCTTTTCGGGCTATGAAATATCTCATCGATACGCACATCCTCATCTGGCTGGCAATAGAACCGGAAAAGATTCCGAGGACTATTTTTTCGATAATCGAGAACCAGATGAATGAGATATATGTTTCCACGGTCAGTCTATGGGAAATAGCCATAAAGCAATCTATAAAAAAACTTGATTTGCAAGGGTTGGAAATTTCTGATTTGGTTCAGATTTGCAATGAGCAAGACATAGGCATAATGGAACTGCCTGTTTCCGCCACAAAACAGTATCGTCTTCTACCTCTAAAAACGAATCACCGGGATCCGTTTGATAGAGCTTTGATTTCGATTTGCATTTCCAAAGGTTTTATTCTGCTTTCACATGACACAAGAATAAAGCAATATGAAGCCGACGGGTTGATATGTCTTTCTTAAATACGGACGGTAGAAGGAAAGTAGCCACGGACAGGGATATGTGGTATAATAAACCACGACAAAGAGGAGGTCTACGGTGATGAAAAAGACGGCGTGCGCTATCTTAACGTTGCTGATGCTTCTGGGGCTGGCGGCATGCGGCTCAAAAAAACAGGAATCAAAGGCTGGTGCTGGCTTCCGCCCTGCTTTGGACAGCTCCGTCAAAGGGCACGTCAACTTTGCCGGCAGCTATGACAACTTTGAGGCTCTGGAAATCGAGTTTGACCGCTTCAACGAATACTATCCGGACGTGGAGCTCTCATACACGAAGATTGATGACTATAACAACATGGCGGGCCTGGTCCTGAGCGGGACGGATGCCCCTGACGTTTACGTCAGCAATTCCTGGATGTATGGCCGCGAGCAGTACAAGGCTTTCATAGAACATGCCGAGGACCTGTCCGATCCCTCCCTGGGGCTCGACCTGGCTTGCATCCGCGGCAACATCCTCCTGAATACGGAGGACGGGACGCTCCCGATGGTCCCGGTTTTCTCGAGCACCTATGGTATGCTCGTGAACGAAGACCTGTTCAAAAAAGGAGGCCTTGCCGTCCCAGCCAGCTATGAGGAGCTGGTATCCGTGTGCAAAGCTTTCCGTGAGAAGGGCTGCAAGAGCCCCGTCATGGGCTTCAGCGCAAAGGAGAGGACGTCAATCTTCACGCTCGTGAGCTATCCCTTCTTTTGTTCGACCGTGGCGCATGACGGGGAGGCGGTCAAAAAGCTGAATGCCCTTGACCCTTCAGCCGGTGAATATATGCGGCCGACCCTTGAGAAGATGGAACGGTTCCTGAGCGACGGCTGCGTGGATCTTGAGGCCTGCGCCGCCATAAAGAACAATTATGATGCCGTGATCCTGCGCTTCCTTGAAGGCGACGTGCCCATGATGGTCTGCTCCGGGGATGCCGTTTCCGGAACCAGAAAGCGGGAAAGCCTTTCCTCGGCATTTACGGCCAAGCCGTTTACGTATACGTATGTGCCGTTTCCCCTGTCGGACGAAGGTGCATACTTCCTTGACATACCGAACATCCAGTTCTCGGTCAACAAGGAGAGCCCGAACCTGGAAATCGCCAATGAGTTCATGCGCTTCCTTATCACGTCGCGGGAGCTGAACGAAATGGCACGGAACAAGGGGCTTACGTCACCGACCAAGGACCTGTCATTCAACAGCATGTATGCCGCATTCGGAAATATCCCGGAGTCCAGGGTCCTGTCGCCCGAAGTGTTCGGCCTGACGGACGACGCGGTCATCCAGGTTCGGATGGCTGTTTACGGTTTTGTGACGGGCAAGCTGACCATAGACGAGGCGGTCGCTTCTTATGGGACCCTTGTCCAGTAATCTGCTTGCGGCGAAGCTCCGGCCTTTCGGCATGAAGAACCTTCCGTTCATCGTCGATGTGGTCGCACCGCTGTGGAGCCCACCGGTCGGCGATGCCGCGTTCAAACGCTTCAACGTTGAATACATCGTACGGAACAACATCTGCGAGAACGACTACCGCTTTGAGCTTGTGGATGCGGACGGGAATTTGCTTTCGGCCGCTTTCCTTGCCCGAAAGGGGGACAGGAGCGCAGCCGGCGGATGGTTTGACAGGGAGTCCGTGCGCTTCCCCGCCGGACTGAGGCAGGCCTCGGAAATGAGCCGGACATACCTGTCGTTGATGGACGAGCGGACATTCGCCCTGATGAGCGGCAAGGACATCAAGCTGTCGCTGTTCGTCAGCAGGAAAGCCGGTTCCGGCTCCGTGATCCTGGAACGCATCTGTGAGCGGCTCCGGGGCGAAGGCTGGAAAAACCTCTTCCTCTGGACCGACTGCGACTGCAACTGGCAGTGGTACGGGAAGCACGGCTTTGCGCTCGTACAGGAAGATACGTATGAACCCTTCAGCGATGAGCACGAGGACTACAAGACCTATATCTTCAAACGGCCCTTCTGACGCTCCGGGGAAAGGCGTTCCGAGCGGGCAGGATAAATCGCGCCCGCCCCCGTGAGAAGCTCCCCGCGGACCGAGAATGCCGCGCTCGCCCCTTGAAACTCCCTGCGGACCGAGAATGCCGCGCCCGCCCCCGTGAGAAGCTCCCCCGCGTGCAACCACGCCCGTCCCGCTAACCTTCCGCTTCCCGCCCCTTTCCGACGAAAAGCCCCGCAGCCTTGTGGAATGTCTTTTCTATATACTGGGCTTCCCCCTCGCTCATTGAGGCGCGGGACAGCAGCTGCCGCCAGAAGGAGGCCATGTCGGCATCGGTCACCCGATGAAAAAATCCCATCTGCCCCAGGCTTTCGGTAATCACGCCCACAGTTTGGTCCAGGCGGGAAAGCGTGATGGGCGTGTAGCCGGTCAGCCCCGTGTTGGCGGCGCGGAACAGTTCGTAACAGACGACCTGGACTGCGTGGCTCAAGTTCAGCGAGGCAAACTCGTCGCTGGACGGAATGGTGACGCCACAGCTGCATTCCAGCAGTTCCCCATCGGTCAATCCCGTCCGCTCGTTGCCGAAGACGACGGCAGCCTTGCCCGCTCCGTCCGTGACGCGGGCGGCATTGGCGGCAAATTCCTCCGGCAGGAAGAGCTTGCCCTTGCGCCGCTTGCCCCGGCGGCGGGTCGTTCCCGCGCTTACCGTGCAGTCCGCGGTCGCCTCCGTCACGCTATCGAAGAAGCGGGCGTTCTCCCAAATATATGCCGCATGAATTGCCAATACCCTGACCCGTTCGTCGTCAAAGTCTTCCCTCTTTCCCACGATGCGCAGGTCGTGGACCGCATTGTTGGCCATTGCCCTGCATACTGCACCGACGTTTCTGCTTTCCTCCGGCCTGACGAGGACTATGACGATATTGTCCATATTCATGGGAAAGACTATACACCCAAACCGCATGTTTGTTCCATACGCTTTTCCGTGGCAGCGAGTCCGCATGATGTACACTGCACAAAGGCCCTTGTGCACCTAGCCCTATTCGTGCTAGATTTTTTCTATGGACACAATTAGCTACAAAGAGCCCGCCACGGACGTCGGCACTGCATTCCCCATCGGCAACGGACGCCTGGGGGCCATGGTCTTTGGTGGAGTTGACTCCCAGGTCATCACCCTGAACGAGGAATCCCTGTGGTCCTCCCCATTCATAGACAGGGTAAACAGGAGCTGCAGAAAGGATTTTCCAAAGATAAAGGGACTTTATTCCGAAGGACGGGACAGGGAGGCGAAGGAGCTCATAAAGGAAAGCGTAGCTTCCGTGCCGGCCCGTCCTGCCAGCTACAGGAGCGCAGGAAAATTCCACATAGATTTCTTCTCATCGGCGGACCGCAGCCCCCTCTCGGGAAACCAGAATTCCATCCTCGTATACGAGCGCACACTGGACATGGAGACGGGAATCGCCTCGGAAGACATCTCGATAGAAAGCCCCAAGGACAGCACGGCAATCTTCTCACAGAACGCATCTCTGGCCGGAGGCTCCAGCGTCAGCTACAGCAGGGATGCATTCGTCTCCGCCGAGGACGACGTGATTACGATACACATAGGGGCTTCCCTGCCCCGCACCATCTTCCTCAGGGCAGGATTTGAAAGCGATGACCAGACCCGGACGGTCTTTTCCCTGGACGACGATACGGTGGTGCTGGAGCGGACGGACGGAATTCCCATGTGCGCCATGGCGATGGCCTGCACGACAGGCGGAACCTGCCGCGTGAAGGGCGGCTCCCTCATCGTGGAAGGGGCAGACGACGTCACCATCTACATCGACATAGAGACTGCCTACCGGTCCGGCCACTACCGGCGGCGGGGAGGGGACGTATCGCGGTCGGAGAAGTCCCTCGCAACATCCGCCGCGGACAAGGCCCTGAAAAAACTCTGCTTCGCGCAGACCAAGCCCTACCTGTCGGTACGGGACGACCACGCCTCCCGTTTCTCGCGCAAGTACCGGCGTCTTTCCCTGATCCTCTCCGATAAAACCGCCGAGGCTGACTGGAAGCTCTACCGCTACAAGCTGCTCTCCTCGTTCAACGTGCCGGGGACCCTGCCCCCCCTGGCTGCGGGCCTGTGGGCGGACGGGACGCAGCATCTGCCTGACGGGCCCGTCTATAATATGGCAGACCTGTACACGACGCCCTCCCTGAAATACGGGCTGGAAAAGTCTTATGCCGCCCTGGACCGCTACCTCAAGGCATTCCGCAAGCGGAGCTACCGGTGTGCAAAGGCAATGTTCCAGGACGACGGCTCACTGGCATATAGCACCGGCGACATCTGGGGGGACTCTGCCCCGTCGGCGGAGGACACAGATCTGTTCGCCCCGACAGGCGCAGTCTACATTGCCCTCTCGCTCAAAGACTACTACGACTACACGCTGGACAGGAAGTTCCTCAAGAAGCATTTCCGCCTGCTGACCGGGCCCTGCGAGTTCTTTGCCAGCTTCCAGCCGCCGCGGCCGTGGGATGCAAAGGAAAACGCCCTCCTGCGCAGGCTCTTTGAGGCCGCATGGGAAGCCGCGGCCGTGCTGAACATCACCGGCAAACACCCGGACATCCACGCCTACCTTGCGGGACTCCCCCCTGCCGATGACAAGCTGGTGGAAGATGGCGAGGGGCAGCTGTCCCCGACCGATTCCATCATCAGGGGCAGGATGACAAAGGGCAAGCTGGAGATTGAGCTGCTTGCGGGCGAGAAGCTCCCGGCATCTGGCGGACAATTCCCAATTTCTGGCAGGCAAAGCCTGATTACTGGAGAACTGAAGGGCCTGCACCTGCCGGGCAACCTGCGGGCAGACGTGACCTGGGAAGGAGGCTCCCCCAAAGGTGGCCGCATCTACGCAAAGCCAAACTGCCTGAACTACGCCAAGTCAATCGTCCTCACCTACGGAGGCAAGTCATACCCCGCCGAAATCCAGACGGGCAGCATCGACATACTGAACATCCTGCCTTCAACGGTTTGACAGCCGGACGCGACGCGACTGCGGTCACGCAGGCTTCTGCACACGTGCGGCCCGTACCGCCATTTCCCGAACACACAAAAAAATACCCCGACAGCGCAAGGACCGTCGGGGTATTGCTTATCAAGGCTATGACAGCCCGGACCTCGCCAACGGCGCTTTCCAAGGCTGCTTTGAACTAAATGAGAATCAGACGAGGCCCTGTGCGACCATGGCCTGAGCGACCTTCACGAAGCCCGCGATGTTCGCGCCGGCAACGTAGTCACCCTCGGTGGCGTACTTCTTGGCGGTCTCCCACGCGTTGTCGTGGATGTTCGTCATGATGTCCTTGAGCTTCTTGTCCACTTCCTCGAAGCTCCATGACAGGCGCTCGGAGTTCTGGCTCATCTCAAGGCCGGAAACGGCGACACCACCGGCGTTGCTCGCCTTGCCGGGGGCAAAGACGACCTTGTTCTGCTGGAAGTACTCGATGGCCTCGGCACGGGTGGGCATGTTGGCTCCCTCGGCGACCAGCTTGATTCCGTTGGCAACCAGCTTCTTCGCGTCGTCCAGGTAAATCTCGTCCTGGGTGGCGCAGGGGAAGGCGAGGTCGGCCTTTACGCCCCAGGGCTTCTCGCCCTTGAAGAACTTGGCCTTGGGGAACTTCTTGACGTACTCGTCAACCTTCTTGTGCTCGGCGCGGAAGGCCTTGACGTACTCAAGCTTCTCCTGGGTGATTCCTTCCTCGTCCAGGATGTATCCGGAAGAATCGGAAAGCGTTATGGGCGTGCCGCCCAGCTGGATAATCTTCTCAGCGGCGTACTGGGCAACGTTGCCGTCGCCGGAGATGAGGCACTTCTTTCCCTTGAAGTCCGTGCCCATCTTGGCAAGCATGCACTCGGCAAAGTAGATGAGGCCGTAGCCGGTCGCCTCGGTGCGGGCGAGGGAGCCGCCGAAGGCAAGTCCCTTTCCGGTCAAAACGCCCGTGTACTCGTCGCGGATCCGCTTGTACTGGCCGAACATGAAGGCGACCTCGCGTCCGCCGACGCCCTTGTCACCGGCAGGAACGTCCGTGTCGGGACCGATGTGCCGGTACAGCTCGGTCATGAATGACTGGCAGAACCTCATGACCTCGGCATCGCTCTTTCCGTGTGCATCGAAGTCGGAGCCACCCTTGCCGCCGCCCATCGGGAGCGTCGTGAGGGAGTTCTTCAGCGTCTGCTCAAGTCCGAGGAACTTGAGGACGTCGAGGTTCACCTCGGGGCTGAAGCGCAGTCCGCCCTTGTAGGGTCCGATCGCGCTGTTGAACTGTACGCGGAAGCCGCGGTTGACGTGGCTCTTGCCCTGGTCGTCGGTCCACGGGACGCGGAACATGATGACCCGCTCCGGCTCTACGAAGCGTTCGAGCACCGCATACTTCTCAAGGTCAGGCATCTTGTCCACGACCGGTCCGATTGTCTCAAGGATAAGTCCGGCCGCCTGAAGAAAGTGGTCCTGATCGGCATAGCGCGTGCTGATGTCATCCCAAACGCGCTTGCAGTAAGCGTTCTTAATATTGTATTGCATATAGATACCCCTTTGCCGCGAGTTTGAACGGCAACTGTTTCTATATTAGTGTATTTTTATCTATTTGTAAATCATTTCGTGAATAATTATGCATATTTCCTGCATTTTTTGGTGTCCCTGTCCCCTTTATCCGGCGGAACAGCTGCCCTGCTCCGTATTCCAGTCCTAGCCCCTGTCCCCGGCCCTCAGCCGCCCAGCTTCCGCCCCCGCGAGAAGAGCGTTCCCAGCGAAACGAATGCCCGGTGCAGCAGGCGGCAGAGCAAAGGCGCGACGCACATTATATAGAAGACAAAGATGAACTGGATGACGATGACCGCCCCCCTCGCCCCAAAGACGGCCCTGACCATGCGGGGAACGTGGCGGCTTTCCCAAAGCAGGCCCGTCCCGCACACGGCCAGCCTGACCAGCTTTTCGGGAACGGAGCAGTCCGTGCTGAACCTGATGAACCTGCGTTCGATGAACCAGCCCAGGAACAGCCCCGCAAGCTCGCCCACCTGCTTCAGGCTGGACAGCTGCATGGCAAGGGGATCGACGAGGACCTTCCCGTCCACGTAGTCCACGGGATAGGGCTTTGCCACGAAGTATGCGAGCGTAACCGCACAGACGGCAAGGGCGGCAACGAGCACGAGGACGTCCGTCGGAATCTTCCCCGGCCCCAGCCTGCCGAAGTCGCCCGATTTGGCCCCGGCGGAGTTGTTTATCCCGGTCCTGTCGGAACCGCCTTTGTCAAGGGCGTTTTTTCCGATCCCGCCGACTCCCTTCGCAGCGCCTTCATCCAGCCGCCCCTCCCAGTCCAGGAAGCAGCCCGCAAGCCAGATTGCCAGCATGCCGACGGCGGCCCCCACGATGACGTCCTGCGGGGTATGCACGCCCAGAAAATTCCTGGAGAACAGGACGAGTGCGATGAAGACCCACAGGGCCGCCGTGAGCAGCCCGTAAAAGCGGCGGCGCAGGACCCAGCCCGCCGAACCGAACAGGCCCATGCCGGAAGAAGAGTGGCCGCTCGGGAAGGAGTAGCCCCCCGCCCCGCCCAGGGCCGCCGGAGCCGGAACGACGCGGGAGTCGCGGATCCAGGGGCGGTAGCAGCAGACCGTCAGCTTGAGCACGGCGTTGATGAACCGCGCCCCGATGTAGGAGAACATGACCCGCTGCCCCAAGCTTTTGTCCAGACACCAGTAGAGCAGGCAGGGGATGAAGAGGACCGCATATATGCTCAGGTCCCAGACGGAAACCGTGTTGAAGAACTTCTCCCAGAAGGGGGGCAGGGCGGCGCGAAGCCTTTGCAAAAACAGGAGATACGAGATGTCCATACGGTCAAGGGCCTCCGAGCGGCAGCTACCAAATCTCAATGTCTGAGTTGAAGTAATGCGACGGCTTCCTGATGTGCAGGGGCGGGAAGTTCATGTAGCCGTGGTAGCCCATGGCCTCCAGCAGGCCCGCATAATCCTTGGGAATCATCAGCTGCATGTCGTTGAAGGGCATGTACTGGCCGTCGCCAAAGAATTCCTTCTTGAACTTTCGCTCGATGCAGGTAATCGCACAGCTGGGCATGAAGTATTCGTCGCATTTTTCGAACTTCGCGTAGTTGGCGAAGAATTCGTATGTCTTCATCAGGAAGCGTGCGGGGAAGAACTTTCCGATGGTATTTATCAGCTTCATCAGGCGGACCGTCTTTTCGGGCATGCGCGCATATTCCGAATAGTTGACCTTCGCCCGGTGCCCCATGCACAGGTTGTAGACCCCCTTCATGATGTTCATCACAAGCATGTGCTTCTTCTGGTTCCGGCTCGCGTTCAGCATCGGGTAGATGTCTATGAACATATGGTTCTCGTATTCGGGCTTGCATTTCCCCTTCACCTTGTCATAGACCTTCGTCGAAAAATATTCCTTCATGTAGACAAACCGGGGCATGAAGTCAAGGAAGGCCCCGTGTCCCAGCCCGGTATAGTGGAGCAGGTGGAAATCGCCGTCCTTCCATTCTTTTTTGGCGGCCTTGCGGAGCTTCTTGTAGTCCCCCCAGGTCATGGCGAGGTCCATGTCGTCATCCCAGGGAATGAAGCCCTTGTGCCGGATGACGCCGATGAGCGAACCGCATATAATGTAGTATTTGAGCCCATATTTCTTGCATACCCGGTCAAACTCCTTGAGCAGCCGCATAAGTCCCGCCTGTGCCTGGGCTATGTAGCTGTCTTCCGCCCGGCAGGCAAGGGCGTATTCTTCAAGCAGGGCGATCGTGTTCGCATAGACCATCGGACGGTAGTCAAGGCCATTCAGAGATGCAAGCTGGTCGCGCATGGCCTGGTAGCCTTTCCCGCAGAACACGACAAGGCAGTTTCCGGCGGATTCGTTTTTCAGCTCGTCGGGAGACTTTATGGGGACTCCCGCTTTGGACGTCCCCTGCTTTGACGGCTCGCTGTCGACGGCATACGCCACTGCATGCCGGGAGCCGTACTGCTTCATGAAAACGTCGAAGTAGGTTCCCGTGCCGAACAGGATAAGCTTCTGCTCCTTGGTGACGTTCTCGATGGCGAGCTTGAGCGCGTCCCCGTCCCCCAGCAGGGTCCGCCGTTCCGGCAGTGCGGGCAGGAATTCCACGCCGTGCTCCTTGAAGAACAGCCTGTCCGCTTCGAACTGCGTTCCATATTCGCTGCCGTAAAAGCATACGTCAAAATGAACCTTTTCGTAGACGGACTGGTACAGGAGTTCCGTCTTGTCCAAAACGAGGACCTCATACCCGAACGAGGCCCAGTGGTTCTTGACCGACTCTGCGTTGTAGCCGTTCATCCCGCCGCCAAAAATGCGGGCCATGACGTACTCGCTCGGGATTCCTATGACGAAACGTTCGCATTGTTCGGAAAGGACTTTATAAAAATTCTCGATGTTCCCGTCCGCATGGGCCAGTGAACTGCATGCATACCCGACTTTATACTTCATAGCCAACTCCCGGCGGAAACTATAGCACCTTTCGGCCGTTCCCCGCAATAGGACAGGACCGCCAAAAACAGGGGGCGCAACCCGCATCATTCGCTGACGTGGTCCCGCCTGCCGGGGCGCGGGCCTATCTGCGAAGGACCAGCGGCAGTGCCTCCCGGGGCGCGGGCCGGCCTGACTGCCGACGTCGGGCCTGCAGTCTTCCCACCGGGGCGGCGTGACGGACCCGTGGCGGCCGGCGTCACCCTTCGGCCCTACAGCCTCAGTTCGCCGGCTTCCAAGATGACGCGGGAACTGCCGTCCCCGTAGGACAGCGTGACGGTGGGGGCGCGCACGATGCCGTCAAAGTGGATAAGGGCAGGCGCGTCGCCGTCGTAGTTCTCGCCGATGGCGAAATGGCAGGTACGGAAGGCCTTCTCGTCCTCCAGCATGTTGCCCGTGACCGAAGCCGCCGGGTTCAGCCCGATGCCCAGCTCACCGATGTTGCGGGCATTCTTCCGATATGCCGCCCCCTGCTCCTCGCTGAACTTCTTTTTCGTAACCAGGGCCGCGGCCTCGTTTTCCGCCGCCGTTATGTCCTTTAAAAGGCGGTCTGCCTCCGCCCCGCCCTTTATGGAGCCGACAAATCCTGCTTTCACTTCGACTTCCAACGGAGCGGAAAGCATGGCGTCCCCGTCTGCGAAGGTCATGCTGCCGTCAAAGACGATTTTCCCCTCCGCGCTGCCGACGACGGGACTGACGAACACCTCGCCCGCCGGTATGTTGCCGCCGCTACCCGGCAGGGAGAAGTCCCCGTTGTCCACGAGGGCCTTCCGGCCTCCAACGCCTATCGTTATGTCCGTACCGGCCGGGGATATGACGTGGACGCTGACCGCTCCCTCGAAGAGCTTGCAGACGGTCCGGCAGCGCTCGCCCAGGGCCTTGTAGTCTATGTTCACCGTCCTGTTGAACATGTCCTCGTCCAGTCCGGGCGTCCAGACGGCGCGGATGGACTTCTTGCCGGAAAGCAGGTAGTCAAACGCGCTGTCAAAGCTCTGGCCGCCAGCGTCGGAATTTTCCATGACGTAGGGCTTTTCCATCGCCTCCCGGTCCTTGCCCAGCTTGCCCGCCGATATGGAGAGGACCATCTCTGGCTCGCTCTTCAATGCCCCAATGACAGCCTCCTCGGCATAGTCCATGGACGACTTCCGCTGCTGGAACACGAGGGTGGGCCGTGCCCCTGCCTCGATAAACGCGGTGTACAGCTCCTGGGCTATGACGGTGGTCTCCGGGTTGGCTATGATGAGCGCCCGCTCTCCTTTCTTCGCCTTCAGCACGTCTTGGACGACGGTCTGGGAAGGGGATTTCTCTTTCTTTGAAAACAGTCCCATATCCCCATCTTAGCACAAAGATGCGTCTTTGGCAAAGGATGCGGGAAGCCGGACCGTTCGGGCCGCGGGCCGTCCGTGTTTGCGTCTGCTGCCGGACTGCACGCCTGCAGGGACATGCCCCTCCGCCCCGTTACCAAATGGAGAATCGTTCGTTTATTTCTATAAAAGCAGGCAGTATCAAAAAGCCATTGCCGTGGATTTTTGAATGCCGATAATTATACATATCTTACAAAGATTTCAGTTTTTGCTGGAGGAAGGGAGACTATGAATCATTTTTTTAAAAAACTGCTGGCAGGCCTCACCATGACGGCCTCTCTGTACATGTCGGTTTCGGCGGCATCCGTGAAGGCGTTTCCCTCCAGTGAAGGCATAGAGTCCGTATCCGTTGCATCGGACCTGTTTGCCGACGGTGTAAAGGCCTCGTCCATCACGCTCTCATACAAGAAGAAGATTTTGGCCTCATCCGTCAGTCCCGACGACTACAGGATAGATGGCCGCGTCATAACGGAAACGCAGGTGAACGGGAAGGACGTAACGCTCGTGCTGGACTGTTCCAACAAGTTCGTGAACGACCCCGAATGGAATTCAATAGAAGACCTGCCCTACGAGACCCAGTTGACCGTGACGCAGACGGGAGAAGTCTCTTCTTCAAATTCCAAGACGGTTTACATCGGATCCTATAGCGTCATCACCCCAAAGCTGTCCAGGCCGGCGATAGTGGAAACCTTTTCCGAGAAGGGATTCCTGGACAACTATACCGGAATCCGCTTCCGCTACAACATCTACCAGCCGGAAAACTATACGTCTGGATGGAACTATCCCCTCGTGGTGTTCATTGGCGACGAGCACGTGAACACCGATGCGGCAAAGGCGGTCATGCTCCAGGGACGCGGCCCCTCCGTCTGGGCAACAAAGCAGGAGCAGTCAAAACACAAGTGCATCGTGATTGCCGTGCAGTACACGATGGAAGCCGCCCTGGCCAACGGGCCGCTCGTCAACGACGAAGGCAGCCTGACGAAGGCGGAATCCGCCGTCAAGGAACTCATAGACAGCATCTGCCGGAGCTACCGGATAGACAGGAACCGCATATACGGCGTTGGGCAGGCCCAGGGGGCAAACGCCCTGATGACCATCGCCGAAAACTATCCCGACCTGTTTGCAGGAATGATGCTGGTCGCTCCGCAGAAGCAGATTGCCAATCCCGCGAAGCTTGCCGGCCAGAAGATGTGGCTGCAGGTCTGCGAAGGAGACACGGCGGCCTTCTCCCGCGCAAACCTGCTCACCGACAGCTGGGAGTCAGCGGGCGTAAAGGTCTCATACGGAAAGTGGCGTGCCGGTGACGACGCAAAGCCATCCGAGAATGCAGTCGCCACAATGGTCGCCCAGAAGGCCCCCATAAACTGCGGCATATTCGAAGGGGGAAACCACCCCTGTACCTGGACCTGGGCCTTTGAAATAGAAGGCATCAGGGACTGGCTGTTCCGTCAGCACCGATAGAATCGAATCTGGGCCGGGCCAGGCAACAGCTGCGCCGGCCCTAGCCTCGACGCTGCGCCGGCACTAGCCTTGAAGCTTCGCCGGCACTAGCCTTGAAGCTGCGCTGGCACCAGCCTTGAAGCTTCGCCGGCACTAGCCTTGAAGCTTCGCTGGCACTAGCCTTGAAGCTTCGCTGGCACTAGCCTTGAAGCTGCGCTGGCACTTGTCCATGCCTTTTTTTTGCTATAGAATACAGGCATGGAATTTGTTTCAAAACGGCTTGAAAGCCTGCACCCCTACGTTCCCGGCGAGCAGCCAACGGACAGGGAGTATATAAAGCTCAACGCCAACGAGAACCCCTACCCCCCGCATTCCAGCGTTATCGAGGCGGTGAAGTCCACCCTTTCGGCAGCACCCCAAAAGCTGGGCCTATACCCGGACCCGGACGTAACGGAACTCCGCACGCAAATAGCCCGGATGCTCAACACGACCGGAGGGGTGCTTGCCCGCGCCAGCCATTCGGCAGACGTCACAGCCGGATGCCGCCCCGCCCCGGAGGACGAACTGGGCTTCGAGATTACCCCGGACATGATTTTCTGCGGCAACGGTAGCGACGAGGTCTTGAGCTTCGTGTTCTACACGTTCTTCGATTCCGACCGGCCCGTTGTTTTTCCCGAGCATACCTACAGTTTCTATCCGGTATACTGCGGCTACTACCATATCCCCATGGAGCGGATCAAGCTCCTGCCCGACTGGCGGCTGGACGTCGGCACGATGCTTGCCAGTGCGGCCAAAAGCAGCAGCGCGATGATTTTTGCAAATCCCAACGCCCCCACGGGCCTCGCGCTGACCCGGAATGAAGTGAAGCAGATTCTGGAGTCCGCCCCGGCAGGAAAGGTCGTCGTCGTAGACGAAGCCTACTGCGACTTCGGCGGCGAAAGCTGCCTACCCCTGCTCAAGGACCACAAGAACCTCGTCATCGTCAGGACCTTCAGCAAGTCCCTCTCCTTCGCGGGGATGCGGCTGGGCTACATCGTGGCAGCCCCCGAGCTGGTCCAGGCCGTGTTCTGCGTAAAGAATTCCTTCAACCACTTTCCCGTCGATTTCGTTGCAAAGACCGCCGCCATCGCCTCCTGCAAGGCCGCGGCCTACTACGCAGACAACGCCCGCAAAATCGCTAAGGAACGGGAGTCGTTCACCGCTTTCCTGCGCGAGCGGGGCTACTTCGTGCTGGACAGTTCCACAAACTTCGTCTTTACAAAAAAAGACGGCATGGGCGGCAAGGAGCTCTACGGCCGGGCCAAGGATGCGGGAATCCTCATCCGCCACTTTGCAACACCGGGCATAGAGGACTTCGTGCGCATATCCATAGGGACCCACGAGCAGATGGAGGCGCTGAAGCAGGTGCTGTAGCTTCGGCACCCGTCCACATCGCCTGAGGCGGCAGGGCCGCCATACGAACAACAAGGAGACATCAACGATGAAATTTTTAGTCATAAGCGACCTGCACGGAAACCTGGACGTGCTGGACAAGATGCAGGACCTTTTCAAAGAGGCAGATGCGGTGCTGTTTGCGGGGGACTTCGCCAAGTTCGGCGAACCAGAGACGGGGCTGCCCGCCTTGGAAAAGCTCTGCTCCCTGCACGACTCCATATATGCCGTCATCGGCAACTGCGACGAACCGGCCTTCCTTTCGGAACTGGACAGCCGCGACATCTCGGTGGAAAAGACGCTGACAAGCCTGGACGGGCTTTCGCTCGCAGGTTCCGGCGGCGGCAGCAAGTTCACGGGGACGACCCCGTTTGAACGGACGGACGAAGAGCTGCTGTCGGACTTCGGCATGGTCACGGGCCAGGGAGAGGGCGAATGGAACAACCTCATCGCGATAATGCACAACCCGCCCAAAGACACGAAGTGCGATACCATCTCTGGCGGCGTTCATGTCGGCAGCCCCCTGCTCAGGAAATTCATCGAGGACTACAGGCCCCTTGCCGTCGTCACGGGACACATCCACGAGAGCGTCGGAATTGACAAGATAGGGGACACGACGGTGGTAAATCCCGGCCCCCTTGCGGAAGGCTGCTACGCCTGGCTCACCGTGGGCCGGTCGGCAGGACGCTGGGAAGTCAAGCAGCTGGACTTGAAAAAACTGTAGGGGCCCCATCGGCCCCGACATCACGCTTGCCGCACTTGCGTCACGGCCAGTGAGAGTTTTGCGTCTCGGTCGTGACAGTTTTACGTCACGTCCGTGACAGTTTTGCGTCACGCCCGTGACAGTTTTGCGTCACGCCCGTGATAGTTTTGCGTCACGGTCGTGAGCGAGCGGGCAGTCTCCGCAGGGTGGATTTGCGATGAAAAACGTATCGGTATGTAGCCCGCACGAGCAGACGGCCTACTGTCTGCCGGAAACATCCAGCGGAAGGACGTGGAAAAACTTCCACGGGCCCTGCGGGGACGGCTCGTACTCCTTGTCCAGCAGGGAATTCAGTATGGAAATCATGTCCTGCCTGTGCTTCATCAGGGCCTCGGAGGCATCTTTTGACGCCAGGGGACTGGAGGAAGCGCCGTCCTTTCCGGAAACAGGCCCGGAGCCGCTGCTGAATGCGGGCAGGCGGGTCTGCAGGGCGGCCTCGTCCGAATACCAGGGCGACAGCTCATCGTCCGCGATGTCCGGGCTGATGTCCGCGTAGTCCCCGCCTGAGTTGTTCCAGTACATGTAGCCCCGGTTGAGCGCGTCGCGCACGCCGAAAATCTCCCGGCGCACGTAGTCCTTGTCGTAGTTCAGCCTGTCGTAGCGCACGCCCATGTAGAAGGCCTGCACCCAAGGGCGCACGATCATCCTGTTGCGGGCGGCGACCGTGTTGCGGTACGAGCCGAAGAAGTAGATGCGGTAGGGCCGCTCCTTGACCGGCTTGTATTCCATGAAGTTCTGCTCGAAGTGCGAAGGATAGAACATGGGGCAGACGATGTCCACGTAGTTGCAGAAGAGCTCAACATCCTGGCCCGTCCTGGTGCCGGACCGGTACCAGCCGTTGGCCCCGTAGATGTCAATCCCGATGGGGGCCTGTATGTTCGCCCGGGCGTAGCGCAGGAATGACAGGAGCGCGCTTTCCTTGTCCATGCCCTCGTCCCGCCAGCGGAAGGAGATGTCGCCCATGTTCTTGCCGTCGGTCGGGAAACGGATGTAGTCGAACTGTATCTCGTCAAAGCCGCGGGCAACCAGCTCGCGGGCTATCTCTATGTTGTACTGCCAGACTTCCTCGCTGTAGGGGTCCACCCAGTTCTCGTCGTAGTAGACGGTCTTCTTGGGCAGGGGGTTGCCGTCGCCGTCCAGCATGACGTTGCCCTGCTCGTCCACGACGTCCTCCTCGCCGCGCACACCCACCCAGGGCTTCTTGTTGCGCCAGTCCCAGGCCGCGTACTTGCCGCCCCCGTAGCCCGCGAGGTTCTTGTCCTTGAACACGACGATACGGGCAATCAGGTAGATGCCCTCCTTCTTCATCTCGCTGACGAAGTTCTCCACGTCTATCTTGTACATCGTGACGGAGCCCTTCGTCTTTAAAAGCTCGCTCTCCGGCTGGAAGCGCAAGAGGCCATAGTCGTCCTTCATGTCCACGACGAGGGCATTCAGCCCGTTGTTCTTGGCGAGCTTCTTGTATTTTTCGATTCCGGTCGCGTTCCTCAGCTGGTAGGCGGAGGCGTACAGGGCCTTCCGCTTGTCCGCGACCTCGCCGTATTCCGTCTGCGCCTTGTCCGGCGTCAAAAGCCACAGCTCGGACAGCTGCAATGCCGTCTCAAAACCGCTGACCGACGCGGGGATGTATGCCGCATTCGGCCTGGCCGACGACTTGAGCTGCGGCAGCCAGCTCCTGCTCGCGGCAGGCATGTCGGCAAGGCTGCCGGAGTCCAGCGAGAGGGAGGCCACGTCCCCCACGGTAGAAAACACGAGCCTGCCGCCGGACTGGCAGAGGCCGTCTATGGTGTCGGCGGCCTCCTTGCCCCTGTACACGGTGACGGCCCGCTTGCTCTCCCAGTCAAAGCGGTAGATATTGGGCAGGTAGGAGTTGGCGAGGTAGATGTCGGTGTAGAGCTTGCCGTCCGCGTCCTTGACGGCGACGGGCAGGATGTCGCTCAGCTCGTCGGTCTGGGTCTGGCTTGGCATGATTGCAAGGCCCGCGGACACGTCAATCCATGCGGGCTTGGCTGCGTCCGCCCGGTAGTAGGAGAAGCCGTAAATCGAATGGGCCATGAATACGACCAGCTCGCTGCCGGTCACTTCGCCCGCCTTGTTGTAGGTCTTCATGTGGGCGCAGGCCACCGCCTTGATTCCCGGCGTGTAGCGGCTGGTGGAGCCGATGGACTTCCAGCTCGCCCCTCCGTCGCGGGACAGGTAGACCGCGTCCTTCGTCGCCGTCACGAGGATGTTCTCGTCAAAGGGGTCGGCGGAGATGTCCTTAAGTATCTGCACCTGCCTGTTCAGGGTCTTGGCCGTGCCGTCGTAGCTTTTGACCGTCAGGAAGGGAAGGCCTTCGTTGCATTCCTGGAAGCCCGCAAGGTCGGCGGACTTGACGATTCCCCGGTCGCTCAACAGGTACCAGAAGTTCGCCGTCTTGAGGATCTGGCTGACCGAGCCATCCGTCCAGAGGGGCTGGCGCGTGCCGGAGGAAAGGAGCTTGTACAGGCCGTCGTCGCAGCCGATGACGAGGGGATCCGTCGCCTGGGCCGGGGAGGACTTCACGTTGCTGGGGATGCCCGCCGGCAGCCGGTAGAGGGGCTTGGTCTGGGCGAAGGCCGATCCGGAGATGCATATATATAGAAGAAAACTCACAAGGAAGCAGGAATGGATGGCATGGAAAGCTCTAAAGACGGGGTTGATCCAGTTTTTAGAAATGCCCGAGTTTTTTGATATAGATTTTCGCATATCTTGATAATCGGCAGTTGAAAGCATCCTGTTAAGAAAACAAGCCGGGCGGGAGGAGATTACAGGGCAGGAGCGGGACACGGGCGGGGCAAAATTATGGAAGGGCCGCGGCGGGACGGGGCGGGGTGCTGAAATCAAGTTTTCATGGGGGAATCCCCCATAAAAACATATGGAGCTGGGGCCCAACGGGCGTAGGCCCCATAGCGAGCATTTGATTGCCTCATGGTCCCTGTGGACCTGTCCGCATATGCTGAATATGCGTATGATATACATGCAATCTCGGCGAGCGTATGGGGACACCCAGCGGAAATACGTTTTTTAGATTGTATACATCCGGTAAAAGCTGATTTTCATGGAAGCTGGCAGTACGAAGGACATCGTACTGTCAGCCGGCGGGGGCGTTACTCCGTGACGGGATTGTTGCGGAAGTCGTAGCCAATCTTGTAGAGCCGCTTGCCCTTGAAGAAGTCGTCGGTCAGCTTGACGATAACTCCATTCAGGAGCAGCAGGCTGACGATGTTCGGCAGGGCCATGAGGCCGTTGAAGATGTCCGCAATCGTCCAGACCGCACTTATCGTCATATAGGGGCCGATGAAGACCGCCGCGATGTAGAGCCAGCGGTAGACCTTGACCGGGGTCATGTTGCCCTTGGAAAGGTACTCAATGCAGCGCTCGCTGTAGTAGTCCCAGCCCAGGATCGTCGTAAAGGCGAAGAGGATAAGGCAGATCATCAGCAGGAAGGAGATGGCCACCTGCGGAACGCGGGGCAGGAGCATCTGGAAGGCGGCGTTCGTAATGCCGAAGCCGGAGAAGCCGAGTTCGGGCTTCCATGCGCCGGACATGACGATGACCAGGCCCGTGATGGAGCAGATGACGATAGTGTCGAAGAAGGTTCCCGTCATGGAGATGATTCCCTGCTGGACGGCATGGTCAACCTTCGCCGTGGAGGCCGCGATAGGCGCGGAACCGAGTCCCGCCTCGTTGGAGAAGATGCCGCGGGCTATTCCCTTCTGCATGGCGACGAACATCGCGCCGACCACGCCGCCACTGACGGCCCTGAAGCCGAAGGCTCCCTGGAAAATCTGCTCGAAGGCGTCGAGAATCCGGGACGCGTTGCAGAGTATTGCGAACACGCCCAGCACGAAGTAGATGACCGCCATGACCGGCACGATGATGGAGGCGACGGAGGAGATGCGCTTGAGGCCGCCGATGATGACCAGGGCGACGACCGCCGCGAGAATAAGCGATGCGACGATGACGACGGTAGAATAGGAGCCGATACCGCTGATTGTCACGGTAGAAAGGGCCGCACCACCCGCCGCGGTCTTGGAGAAGGTTTCCACCGCGCTCGTAATGCTGTTGACCTGGCTGAAGGTTCCGATTCCAAAAAGGCCGACCATCGTGCCGAAGATGGCAAAGAGGATGGCGAGCGTCTTGCCCAAGGCGGGCCACTTCTCGCCGACGCCCTTCTCGCAGGTGTAGAAGGGGCCGCCCAGGATGTGGCCGTCGGACTTCACCTCACGGTAGTGGATGGCAAGGAGGCACTCGGCGTACTTGGTCGCCATGCCCAGGAGGGCGGCCAGCCACATCCAGAAGAGCGCGCCGGGACCACCAAGGCCGATTGCGGTGGCAACGCCAACAATGTTTCCCGTGCCGATCGTGGCGGACAGGGCCGTGCACAGGGCCTTGAAGGAAGAAAGCTCCCCGCCTTCCTTGTCCTCGGACTTGCGGAAGATGGAGGAAAGGGCGAACTTGAGCTGGGAGAACTGCACGCCGTTCAGACGGACAGTCAGGAAGATTCCCGTTGCGAGAATCAGGATGATGAGGGGGAGGCCCCAGACGAAGTCGTCTATTGCCCCCAGAACATTGTTAATCGAAGACCACATAGTAAAGTCCTTTTCGTAATAGAATATACGGTTACTATACAGTTTTCTGCATATTTATACAATAGTCATGCAAGAGTCATACAAGAGCCGTACAAGGCCATGCAGGCCCTGAGAGCTCCTGCGCAGGCTCTGGAATCTGTCCCCGCTTTGTGCTATCGTAACTTGCAAACCGCAGGATGGAGGAACAATTCCATGGAATACATAAAGGCCGGCCAGTTCATCCGTGAGCTTCGGAAACGGAAGGGCATGTCCCAGGAGGAGCTGTGCATGGGCCTGTGCGAGCCGCCGACCATGAGCAAGATAGAAAAGGGCAGGCAGTATCCGAACAAAAAGCTCCTTGACGCCCTGCTGGTCCGCCTGCAGGAACAGGCGGAGCTTCAGGTTCCCCTTTCGGCCGTGGACTTTGAGCGGGCACAGATAGAACGGGAAGCCGTGAGCCGGATCGCGAACAGGGAATATGACATCATGGAACTTGCGGCCCGCTACAGGGAATGTTCCCCCATGATGAACAACCACGAGCAGCAGTTCTACCGTCTTGCGCAGGCCCTCTACCTCGCCGGTATTGAAAAGAACTGGACCGTCGCGCTGGACGCCTTCGAAACTGCCATCCGCCTGACGATGCCGAACTACACCGTGGGGACGGACATCAACGCAAACATGCTCACCTCCATGGAGTTCACCATACTGAACAACATCGCCATCTGCCTGTGGTTCCTAAACCAGAAGGACGAGGCAATAGACCTCATGGAGCAGCTGTACGAGATTCTGGACACCTACGAAATGGACAGGGAGGAATACGCCAAGCGCCTCCCCATGACGGCCTACAACCTGTCCACCTGGCTTGGAATACGGAAAGAATACAAGGCGGCCCTCTGCGTGGCGGAAGAGGGAATAGAGTGCTGCATCAAATACGGCAAGTACGCAAGCCTGGGGGACCTCCTGTACAACAAAGGCTTCACCCTGCTGTGCCTTGGCGCTGCCGAACAGGCGAAGCCGATTCTGCAGCGGGCCTTCATGCACCTTCTTGCCTGCAACAAAACCGTATCCTACGGGAACCTAAAGAAGGACCTGACGGACTCATTCGGCACGGAAGTATGGGCAGACATAATGGCCATCACGCTGCCGGAAGACCTGCCGAGCGACGGCTGAAAACCGACGCTCTACCGGCAGCATCCGGCGGCCCGACCCTATTAGTAGAACTGGAAAGCCCGGAAGTCAAAATCACTGCCGGGCAGGAAAATGAACGCAAGCTCGGTTGGCCCGGATGCCTTTCCAAACCCGGTCAGGCTATACGACCGCTTCTCCCACACCGGGCCGGCATCTCCTGCGGCCGGCTGCGGGCTGCGCGTAAATTCCAAGCTCTGAGACATTTGAGTTCCGTCCGCCGCCGTAACAACAAGGCGCACGGTGTTGTCCGAACGGGCAAAGCCCTCCACGGTCAGCCCCGTAGGAGCATTGCCCCCGGCGGCCCCGAAATCCATTGCAGAAAACACGAGCGAAACGTTGTTGCCAATTCCCGTCACCGTGCCGTCAGCCTGCTTGGTAAAGCTGTCTCCCGTGATGCTGTCCGCGTCGGCGGCATGGAGGTATGCCCTCGCCTTTGGCGTTGCCGGGCAGGTAAAGCCGTGCAATGAAAGCTTGTCGAAAGTGACGAACGAGATGCTGTGCAGTCCAAACAGACGGCGGGACAGGGAGAAGGTGTTGGGGCTGTAGACGTTATAGACGCTCTTGGCCCGGTATTGCCCCTTGAACAGGAGCCGCGCTTCATGGGACTGTCCGTCCTCCGGCGTTCCATCCCAGATTTCAAGAGGAAGCTCATCGTCCCAGTGAAAAATGGGTACAGTCATCTGATCCGCCCCGTCCTTGCCAAAGTCCACGCGATCAAAGGTATAGAAGGACTTGCCTTCCGTCGTAAAAAGTCCGCCGTCAAACGAAAGCTTGACGGCCGCCGGGCTGCCCGAATGGCGAGTGCAGCGGCATCCATAGACGAAGGCATACGGATCCAGGGCTTTCCTGCCCAGTCCCGTCACCGAAAATTCCAACTCGCTCAAGACTTCGGGATTGGGCCGTCCGTTGGAAGCGGAGCACGTCAGGCGGAAATCGCCGTCTTCTTCTGCGACGAGCCGTGCGCCCAGTCCGTCCTCCGTGGGCCGTATGCTGACGGCGGGGCTTTCCACCCCGTCGGCGTCCACTGCCTTCCAAGAAAGCACCCTGTCGCTCGCATTTTCCGGGAAGATTTTCGCAGCAAGCAGCGCTTCCCGCTGCCGTGCAGAAAGTTCGCGTCCGCCTTCCGTACAGGCCAGCGCAATCTTGCGAACTGGAACATAGGACGGGGCCTGCGGGTAGCAGTCGTCGGAAAGCCCGCCGGACCGGGCAGTTCCCTGCCGGAACGCCAGTCCCGCCCGGTCAAGGCCCGCCCCGGCCACGGCGATGCAAAAGTCCGCATCCGGGCTGTCCATCCGCACGATTGCAAGGAGGCGGTTGGCAAACAGGCGGCGGGTATGGGTCTTCCCGTCCGCAGCCTTGTACTCGTCATAGTCCGTGCTGTCGCCATTGTCCAGACCTTCCAGCGTGGCATTGCCCGACACCCGGACCGAAACCACGCTCCTCGCATTTTCGCACTCGTTGCCATCCTTGTCCACCGTATAGATGTCGAAGAAGCGGAGCCGCCCGCCACGGTCCGTGCTCTCGTTCTCAAGCTCATCCCTTATGCACAGGCGTGCCGCATCGCCGAAACTCCGCCGCGTGTCCCTGGCAATCTCCCGGCCCTTCTCGTCGTATGCAACGGCGGAAATCTCTCCCTCCGTATACGCAACCTGTACGGCAGGCCCCAGGTCCTGCATCGAAGCCGGATTCCGGTTGAACTTGGCCACCGACTTGCGGTTTACAAAAATTTCGACTCGTGGAGCGTTGGAATAGGCGCGGATGTCCACCAGCTGCCCCTCGTTGAAATCCCAGTACGGGGCAATGCGGACAAAGGGATTTTTCCTGTAATCGGTCCAGCCGGCCTTGTAGACGTAGAAGGTATCCTTGGGAAAACCTGCCGTGTCCAGCTGTCCAAAATATGAATTCTTAGTCTGGTAGGGAGTCGGCTCGCCCAAGTAGTCCCAACCCGTCCAGATGAACTGCCCCAAGGTAAAGGGACGGTCCCGATATGCCGCCACCACGAAGGAGCTGTTCGATGCCCCCCAGTTGGTCGTACAGTTGCCCAGCGTGGAACACTGCAGGTCCGCATGGGTCAAAAGGCGATGGGAAAGCGGAAAGTGGTATACCCCCCGGCTCTGGACGGTGGACGACGTCTCGCTTCCGTATATCTTCCAGTCGGGATACTTTTCGTGATGTTCCTCGAAGAGGCGCTCCAAGTAGTTGTAGCCCACCGCATCAAGCAGCTTGGCACACTCCTGGGCACCCTCCCCCGCCATATAGTTGGATCCGATGGTGACGGCGGCGTTCTCCTTGGGATCCCACCTCCGCACCTGCGCCTTCAGTTCCTTCGTTATGGCAAGGCCGTTCCCCTGGTGGGTATCGTAGATCTCGTTCCCGATGCTCCACATGAATACGGACGGATGGTTCCGTGCCTGGCGGACCCATGACGCAACGTCCCGCTCGTGCCAGAAGTCAAAGTATTCGGCATAGTCGTATGTCGTCTTGTGCTTCTGCCACATGTCGAACCCCTCGCTGTCCACAAGGAAGCCCATCCGGTCCATCAAATCCAGATAGGCGGGAGGAACCGGATTATGCGAGGTGCGGACGGCATTCACCCCCATCCGCCGCAGGACCAGGGCCTTGCGGTTGACCGCCTCGATGTCGAAGGCGGCCCCCAACGCGCCCAAATCGTGGTGGCCGCACACGCCGTTGACCTTGAACGGCCTGCCGTTCAACAGGAGTCCCCTGTCGGCATCCATCACGATGTCCCGGAAGCCGACGTCCTGCGACACGCTGTCCACCAGCCTGCCGTCCTTGATCAAATTGACCGTCAGCGTATACAGATTGGGAACGTCAGGATCCCATTCCAAAACGTCGTCAAGTTCAAACTCCCTGTCGCTCCGAACTATCGCATACCCCGACACGCCGCTTACCGCCCGCTGGTAATCGGAAAGCTCCTGGCCGTAGAGGGGAACCATGCTGCTGGGACCAAGCGAAGCCTCCCAGACCTTCCGGCCCGGATGGTGTGCCGTGGAAAGGCTTTTGTTCTCCAGGCTGCAGGATAGGGAACTGTGGGAAAGGAGGGATGGGGAAGAAAGTCCCATTTCCGCCGCCAGCTCGCATGATATGTGGACGCCGTAGCTTCTGCCTTCGATTTTCCTTGCGCTGAAATATACCCCGTCACCCACAAGAAAGGGGAGGCTGTTTTGCACGAGGTACACGTCGCGGTATATTCCCGCGCCGGAATACCAGCGGCTGTTGGGCGACTGGTAGACGCAGACAAGCTCCACCAGGTTATCGCCCTTCCTGACAAAGGGCGTTATGTCGGCTTCGAACGCCGTGTAGCCGTATTTCCATTCAAAGGCCTTCTGTCCATTCACCCAGAGGGCCGAATTCATGTACACGCCCTCAAAGCGGAGCGCAGTCCTTTCCGACAGCTCCTCCATGACGAAACGCTTGCGGTAGAATCCGACGGAATTTTCATAGAGATCGTTCACCTGAGAAATCAGGTAGTCGTGGGGAAGGGTGACAGGGCTGTAGTCCAGCCCTGCGGCCTTTTCATAGAACTCATCGGGGGAATAGAAGACAGGCGTGCCGTTCGCCCCCATCCTGTTGTCCACGTGAATCTTGGCGAACTGCCAGTCTGCATTGAAAAGAATTTTCATACACCTCCCCCCGGCTTCTGCGGCTAGAAGCCCTTGAGCATCTTCCGTACAAGCGCCGCGCTCAGGTTGGCGGCAGCCTCCTCATTGAAGCTGTAGGTATTTTCGCCAACATCGTCCGCCATGTCGCTCAAGCACCGTATAATGACGAACGGAATGCCGTTCAGATAGCAGGCATGGGCTATGGCCGCCCCCTCCATTTCCACACAGGCGGGATCGCAACTGGTCCGAATCTGCTCCTTGACGGCCCTGTCGCTGATGAACTGGTCCCCCGTCGCTATGCGGCCTTCCACCAGCTTGTGGCCTTCCGCCTCGGGAAGGGAAGGAAATGCCTTTTTTGCGGCCTCGACCATTCCCTTGTCCGCAGGAAAGTTGGAGCAGGACATCTGGGGAATTTCGGTCCTCTTGTAGCCAAACCCCGTCGCGTCCATGTCGTGATAGAGCGCATCGGTCGACACTACGAAATCCAGCACCTTCAGCCCGTGGGCCATTGCCCCCGCTATGCCCGTGTTTATCACATGCGTCACGCCAAACTGGAGGGCCAGCCGCTGCGCACAGAGCGCGGCGTTCACCTTGCCAACACCGGACCGGACGATGACCACGGAAACCCCGTCATGCGAACCTTCCGTAAAGTCCAGTCCGCCAGCCTTCGTGTCCTTTGCATCCACAAGGAGGGAGCGGAGGGCCTTTACCTCCACTTCCATCGCACCAATTATCCCGATTTTCCTATCTGCCATATACTACTCCTTATCCTTGGAAAGTTTTTCCAGCTGCCTCTTGAACATACGCTTCTCCTGTTCCGGGCTTTCCCGGTAGAATATGGCGACGTTTCCGATTATCCGCACCAACACCGCATCCGTGGACTGCGACAGCCCGGCGGCAAGCTCCTTCTTTTCTTCCTTATATTCGTTGAATTTCAGTTTGACAAGTTCGTGCCTGTCCAGCTGCGCCGAGAGCATGGCCGAAACCCCGTCCGTAACTCCCTCCTGCCCTACGATGACAAGGGGGGAAAGGGGTTGGGCAGCCTTCTCCAGCAGCTTCCTTTGCTTGCTGTTCAAATCAATCATGGAAAAAGTATAACAGAAAAGGTCCGAAGTGGCTAGCAGTCGCAGGACCCCCACACGGACGGTGCGGACTTGCCGGCAGCCAGTCCTACATCGAGGCACCGCCCCCGGATGACTGGAACGGGGTCGTTGACCTGAAGCAGAAATAGCGCGTAAGAAAAAATAAGGGCCGCCCAAGAATCCGGATGGATTCTGAGGCGGCCCGTTTGATTCACGCCATAGGGATGGAACTGTCACGCCACCGATATGGCGCCTTACTCCACAGAAATAGAGTTGTCACTCCACAGGAATGGAGTTTTACTCCACGGAGGAATCCTTCGCCTTGCTCGTCGTGATGGGCTTGCCGCCCGCGGTCAGGTCCGTGTCGCCGAGCTTGAAGCGGAAGTCCTTGACGGAAAGGACGATTTTCTCCAGCTTGTCGATGTCGATTTTTGCGGGCTTGCTCGCGGCAGTCGCCTCGTCGCTCCCGGCGGGGATGACCGGCGTTCCCGGTGCTGCCCAGGGCGCGGTAATCAGCTCCACCTTCTCCTTGCCGTCCTCGGTATAGTCGGCGGCAAGCAGCATGCCGTGGCTTTCCACGCCGCGCATCTTGCGGGGGGCGAGGTTGGCGACGAGGATGATGTGCTGGCCCAAAAGCTCCTCTTCGGTCAGGTAGGGGACGAGGCCGGACTGGATAATCCGCTCGGTCCCGCTGCCGTCGTCAAGGTGCTCGATATACAGCTTCTCGCCCTGCGGGTTGCGGTCTACCTTCACTATCTTGGCGACGCGGAGGTCGATGTATTTGTCGTAGAACTCCAGCTGGTTTTCGGCGATTTTGGGGGCCTCTTCTTTTTTGGCTTCTTTCTTTGCGGGTGCAGCTTTTGCCGAGACAGGCTTGCCCGCATCCTTCTTGGCATCCTTTGACGGGGCTTTGCCGCCGTCCACCTTGGCCGGGGACTCGTGCGACTTCGGTTCCGTCGCCATCAGGAACTCCAAATCAAGCTCGCCCGCCGTGCAGGGGACGGAAATCTGCCAGTTCTCCAGCACCTGCGGGTGCAGCTCGCCGAAGATTCCCGCGACCTTGCCGTTCACCATGACCTGTGCCTGCCGTCCGGGGATGAAGCGGGGGTCGTCCGCCTCGCGTACCTCGTACTTGTGGTCCAGGTAGTAGAGCAGGGTGGACACCTCGCTCGCCGCCGTGTTGAAGTTGGAGTCGCCGGACGCGCTCAGGAATCCCAGGCTCTGGATGGTTTTGGTCCCGGTGTTCTCGGACGGCTCGATGTAGGCGACCTTGCCGGTCTCGTATATCTTGTGGGGGTACACGGCGTTCCCGCTCTGGCTTTCGGCTTCAAGCAGGGATGCGATGATTGACGGGCGGATGAACTGGTAGTTCTCGCTCATCGGGTTTGCAATCTCGATGACATCCTTGCCGTCCACGCCCATGTTGTCGATGTAGGTCTTGCGGCTGCCCAGGTAGTTGAAAATCATCTCCTGGTAACCCATGCCGGTCATGATGCCCTTGACCTTGCGGCTGTAGGTCGTGATGGGGAGCAGGCGGCCGATCGTGAAGTCGTCCGGGGTCTCCGGCTGGAAGAAGTCCAGGCCCTGCCCGATCATCACGTCTTCGATGACGTCGACCTCGTGCAGGAAGTCGTTGCGGTAGGGGGCGGGCTGCACGGTGTAGACGGTCTCGCTTCCTTCCTTGGACACGCTGACCGTGCTGCCCATCCGCTCAAGGTCGTCCTTGACCTGCGCTTCGGTCAGCTGTGCGCCGAGCTTCTTGTTTATCGCGGAAAGCCGTGCCTTTGTCGTCCCCTGATAATAGAAGGGGGTCGTCACGTCGCGGCCATAGGGGGTGTCGATGTCGTAGTGCACTTTTACCGGGAGGATCGTGAAGCCGAGGTCGGCGAAGTCGCAGGCGACGATGTTGGCGGCGAGCATCAGGTTCTCCATGTCGTCTCCGGTCAGCTCGACGAGCAGCTCGTAGTCCCCGACCTGCACCTGTCCGAGCGTGTCGCTGTTGATGATCGGTGCCATGGAAAGGACCTCGCCCCGGTCGTCGGTGAGGAGGGGGTACTTATCGTAGTCCTTGAGGATCCAGCCGAAGTCCTTGCCCTTGGGATGGGTCTCGACAATCTGGCGGAGGGTCCGCTTTTCGGTATCCTGCAGGGCGATGAAGCTTGCCTTGTCCGGGTCGGCGGCGGTCTGGTGGACGGGCCACTTGATTTCGGAATTGCGGTAGACTCCCATGGAAACGGACTTGCGCTTGCGGCCGAAGTTCCAGCAGAGCTTCTCCTGGGTCTGGATGATGTCGAGCAGCTCCGGCTCGCTTATCGCCTTGCCCGTGAGGACGAATGCGACCAGGTAGGGGCGGATGCCCTTGAGCGCGGGGTCAACCGTGATCAGGCGGCCGCCTGCGTCCCGGGTCTTGTCCTTCGTCGAAAGGAAGGAGGAGTAGTCGCGGCGGGCAGCCCCCTCGTGCTCGCGGAGGCAGCGGGCCAGCCCGCCCGTGGACCAGAGGTCGGGGCGGTTGGTGTCGTTCAGCTCTATCTTGATGACCCGCTTGTCCTCCGCTTCGCTAGCGTCGGGCTTTTCGTCCAGCTCGGCCTTGGCGAAGGTCAGTTTTTTCTCGAATGTGTCCCAGTCGTATTTGTTCCCCAACAGGTGGAAGAAAAGTTTCTCGTTTACTTCAATCTTTGGCATGCTTTCCCCTTGTGGCAGGCCGGGAAGCGTTCCAACAGGCTCCTCGGCGTCCGCACTGCGTGTGCAAATGTCCCACTATTGTAGCGAAAAACCGGGGAAGTGTCTATTAAGACCCTGTGAAACAGCGACACGGAGCAGCCAATTCAACATCCCGGAAAGTGCGGAACGATGACAGCAGACGGCAAGTTATGGGGATTTTGTGGTATTTCGCCTGATTTTCTATGGGGATTTTGTGGTATTTCGCTTGATTTTCTACGGGGATTTTGTATACTAGGCTGTATGGAGGCCTTCAAAAGGAAGATTTACTCGAAGTTCCTCGAATGGAAGGATGAATCCGCCGGGAAAACCGCCCTTATGGTCGAAGGTGCCAGGCGAATCGGCAAATCGACCGTCGTGGAGGAATTCGGCAAGAACGAGTACAAATCCTACATCCTCGTTGATTTCGCATTCGCCTCCCCGCAGGTAAAGCAGCTGTTCGAGGACCTGTCGGATCTGGACCTGTTCTTCATGCTGCTCCAGTTCTATTACAGGACGACACTCTTTGAACGCAACTCGCTGATCATTTTTGACGAGGTGCAGAAGTTCCCCCTTGCCCGGCAGGCCATAAAGATTCTGGTAAAAGACCACCGCTATGACTACATGGAGACGGGCTCGCTCATTTCCATAAAGGAGAACGTGAAGGACATCCTCATCCCGAGCGAGGAGCGGAAAATCCAGATGTACCCCATGGACTACGAGGAGTTCTGCTGGGCGACCGGGGAGACCCAGGCCTACGAGATGGGGCGGACGATGTGGGAGTCCCAGAAGGACCTGGGGGATGCCGTGAACCGCGAGCTGATGCGCAAATTCCGCCTGTACATGATTGTCGGGGGCATGCCCCAGGCCGTCGCAAGCTACCTGGAGGAGAAGAATTTCAGCGCGGTCGATAAAGCCAAGCGGGACATCCTCACCCTGTACGAAGACGACTTCATGAAATTCGACCCGACGGGCAAAATCTCCCGCATCTTCGACTACATCCCCGCCGAGCTGCAGAAGAACGCCTCCCGCTATCAGGTCTCAAGCGTCCTGGGGAACGACAGGGCCGGCTCCATGTTGGAGAAAATCAGCAAGCTCGTCGATTCCAAGACCGTGAACATAGCCTACCATGAGGATAGCCCCGAGGCGGGCCTGTCACAGAACGTCGATTTGGAAAAGTTCAAGCTCTTCGCCTGCGACACGGGGCTGTTCGTGACGCTCTGCTTCAAGGACAGGGACTTCACCGAAAACGTCATCTACGAAAAGCTTCTGGCGGACAAGTTCCCCGCGAACCTCGGCTACGTCTACGAGAACGTAATCGCGCAGATGCTCAGGGCAAAAGGCGACCGGCTGTACTACCACACATTCCGCAGCAACAGCTCCAACCACAACTACGAGATTGACTTCCTCCTCGCCCGCAGGAACAAGCTCTGCCCGCTGGAGGCAAAGTCCGGCGACTACCACCGGCACAGGTCGCTCGACCTCTTCACGGAAAAGTTCTCCAAGCACATCCTGACCAGATACCTCGTGTACACGAAAGCCCTCCGGAAAGACGGGGACATCACCTGCCTGCCCCTGTACCTGGTCCCCTTCCTGTGATGCAGGGGGTGCGCGCTGATGCCGAACCGAACAAAGCCCGCCCGGCTACGGCGCGGAGCACGCCCGCAGCGGGGACGCAAAAAAACCCCCGGCAGCCGAAGCCGCCGGGGGACGGGCCGACGCTATCCGCAGCGCAGGCTACTGCTGGAGAGTATAGGTTACGCCGCCTGAGTTCGTGAGGGTTGTGGCGTTCGTTATCCCCAAGTACTCACCGCACATACCAAAGTCTATAATAAAATACGGGGTGGTAAACAAGTTGGTGGCGCCGGAAGCAGGCCCTTCATTGGCCTCATATCTGATGTATGTGCAGGTAGCAACCCCCGTAGCTGCATCATAGCTTGCGCCCCGGAAGTCTGCCCTGTGTGCATGTTTCCCTGTGGCAGTGCGCTCGGAAGGGCGGGAAGCTCGCGGATTTTATGAGGAAGCACAAGGCGGAGGTAAAGCGGATGTATTGGTTTGAGTATGATGCGAAGCTGCACGATGAGGTCCTTCAAGAGGAGGCGTTTGAGAATGGGCTTGCGGAGGCCAAGAACGGGCGCTCCGCAACCTGATGGACAGCCTGGCGTTGACAGTGGAACAAGCGATGGACGCGCTGAAAATCCCTGCGGAGGAGCGGGAGAAATACACGGCCAGGCTGGAGAAGGATGCGGCAGAGGCCACGGCGGGGACGTGACGGGCAGGCCCCCACGTTCACCCACCGACGCAGTCGCTCACGCGAACGTTACGCCTCGCACAGGTCGCAAATCTGACTGTACAGGCCCACGAATGTACATTCTTCATACCCGAGAATGGACATTCTGCATACCCAAGAATGGACATTCTTCACACCCGAGAATGGACTATCTGGTGTCGCCAAGATGGCTCAACTGGGATGCAGGGCAAAAAAAAGCGCACCCGCTGCGGGATGCGCCCTAAAGACCACTGTTGGCAGGAGCCGCTTACTGGGGTTCCGACTGCACTATTCCAGCCCCATTGACGAAGTTGTTGCCGCCGGTTATGTCAAACACATGCCAGTACAATCCACTGCCGACCGTTGGAATGGTATAGGTATTCCGGTACACATTGTTCACGTACACGCGGACCCTCGCGCCAGAAGTTGTCATCTCGGGAGATTCGCTGTAATTGTGCACGTAGTACTTATATGTCGCGGAAGAATCGATATTCCGTATCGTGATGGTCTCAGGTCCGTAACTGGTAACGTCATCGCGATCAAGATCCAGTGCACCGTTCGCATCTTTCGGGTTCGCATAATAGACATGGTAATCCCGCAAGCGTATGTGTGAATCCAAGTCGTAGGGTTTGAGCCCCCAGTCCAAAACGATTTTGATGTTCGGCTCGTTGATGGTCTTGGGAAGGGAAATCTGGTTGCCCGCCACGATGCCGTTGTTCGCTATGGTAAGGTTGTCCTCCGTGCGCATGTAGCCGTCGCGCGTTATTATGAACAGGTACACTCCATCGGCAAGCTGCACTCCCCCGGCAAACGACGCGATACCCGTGTCGCCCGTCGTCAGCGTCACTATGGTTATGCGGTTCTGCTGGACAAGAATCTGTGCATTGGACACGGGACGCCCCGTGTCGCTGTCGCGTATCAATATGGAACGGTTGTCTACATTTACGTTCTGATCATCCGGGCGATTTTCGTCTTTAGAAAATCCGCTCGAATCCTTCGTATCACCGTTGTTCTTGTAAAAATCCTCCTTCCAGTAGTCGCATGATACCAAAAGCGATACCGCGCATATAAAGGCGACAACAATTCCCGCCAGCATACCATTTTTGCCTGTGAAAAGCTTCATCTTTCCGTCTCCTCTTTTTATTTATTAGCAACAAGCTAATCATATAACGCAGGTTTATTGCTGTCGAGCTAATAATTACAAAATCATTAGCTTTTAGAATATAATTATGGATTTGCAGGATGTTTTTATTAGCAATTTGAAGCAGATTCGCAAGGAGAAGCATATCACGCAGGAAAAGCTTGCGGAGATGTGCGAGACGGACACCGCATACATCGGGCAAATTGAGACACGGAAACGATTCCCTTCCATCATCTTCGTAGAAAAAATTGCCGCCGCCCTTGACGTAAAGGCCTACCTACTCTTCAAAGATGGCTCCCAGGACTTTGAGGCCGCAGATATAATGCTCGGCAACATACGGGATGACCTGCTACAAATCCTTGACGAACACGTGATGGACGCTATAAAGAAGAACTTGGCCGCATCGTAGGGCTTTGCCACAGCCCCCCCTACTTCAGGCCGGACAAATCCACCTTGTAGACAAGGGCGGGAATCTCCGTGTCCTTGATGAACATCGCCATGTAGACGGGGAGGTAGGTCGCCTTGCCCCGGGTCCGCACGTTCCCGTTGCAGAGGACGTAGGCCTTCTGGATGCCGTACTCCTCGCTGGCAAGGACGTTTTTCAGGGCGTTATGCCGCTCGTAGTTCTTGCCGGACTTCACTTCGATGGGAAGGACCCTGTCGTCGCACTTTATCACGAAGTCAAGATCCCCCTGCTTCTTGCTGTTGAAGTAGTAGAGGTCAAAGCCGTGCGCCCGCAGCTCCTGCGCAACCGCGTTCTCGTAGACCGCGCCGAAGTTCACGCCCGCCTCGTCGTTCAGTATCCGCAGCTGGATTCCCTGCGCGTACTGGCTGGCAAGGAGGCCCACGTCGTTGGAGAAGAGCTTGAACAGGTTCCTCAGCTTCGCAAGTTCCAGCGGGAGGACCGGGGCCTCCACGTTGCAGGTCGGCAACGCCACGCCCGCCTCCCTGAGCCAGATGAAGCTGTCCTCGTAGCGGTTGAACTTGAGGTTCTCGTTCAGCTTCTTGAGGATGAAGCGCTTGTTCTGGGCGTTCAGCTCCGCAGGGATAAGGTCGAAGATGTCTTCTATGCTCCGGTTACAAGAAGGGCGGATGTCTCGTTTTTTGAGAAAAACTCTTTGAGATATATAGAAATCTTGCGCTCAACCATCTACGTTTGTCCGTTTTTCTAGGGTAAATTCGGGCATTTTTGTCCGTTTTTCCAAGGTGAATTTAGTACTTTTTGTCCGTTTTTCCAAGTTTTTATAGAAACGGCAGCCGGTCCCACCCGCCACAAGATGCCCAGGCCACACGTATTATGTTCATTCCGCCCGAATCTCCCACGGGCGCGCCCACAGACACCCAGGCCGCCCGCCTTCTGTTCGCGCCAACGCCCTAGGCACACGCTGCCACAGCCTCGAACCCAGCCGACTTCTGTCCGCACAAATGCCCTGCACGTCCTTTTCGGCCCCTAGGCATCCCGCCAACAGCCACCATCCAAGGGCCTTCCGTACACGGTTTGACAACAAGGACTATTTTGAATAGACTAGTTTGGAGGGCTGTCCCAAGGCTTCCGGCGGCTATGGTGCCGAAGCCTTTTGAAACAGCCCCAATGTACCGGAAACTCTCATATATATAGAAGAGAATTAAGATGAAGACGAAAAAGATAAAAAAAGGCGGCCACGAGTGGAATTTCATCCAGGCCGGAGGCCTCGTGCAGCTGCAGTTTACATCTATAGAGGATGTATTGAACCTAAAGGACCTGGATCCGAAGCTGTGGGTCGCACTGACCTGTCCCGTACAGGGGCTGGAGTTTGGACAGGAAACCTTGGAAATCCTGGATACGGACAGGGACGGCCGGGTCCGCATTCCAGAAATCCTTGAGGCCGTAGAGTTCATCAAGAAGCATTTCAAAAAACCTGAAGTCATAATGACCGAAGGCGACAGCATAGCCCTGGATGCGCTGAGCGACGAACCGCTCGTTTCCGGCCATTCCCCGCTTGAATCCGCAAAGTTCCTCTTGGAAATACTGGGAAAGGGCGACGCAAGCTCAATCACCCTTGACGACACGAAGGAGAACGAAAAGCTCTTTTCTCCCGGCGTCTTAAACGGAGACGGAGTCCTGCCTGCCGAAGCCGTAGAGGATGAATTCTGCGCAGGCGTCATAAAGGATATAATTGCCTGTACCGGCGGGAAAGAAGACATCAGCAAGGCGATGGGTACGGACAGGGAACATTTCATGGCATTCTTTGACGACCTGAGGGCACTGCGGAAGTGGCGGGAGGACGCGAAGGAGAAAGAGTCGGACATCTTCTTCCTGGGAGATGAGACTGATGCCGCGGCCACGGCCTACCGGGCGGTGGAAAGCAAGGTGGACGACTTCTTCCTCCGCTGTTCGTTCGCCTCCTACGATGGCGGCATGGCGGAGGCCCTGCACAAGAAGGAGGAGGATGCCATCGTGGGGGCGGGCAGCCTTTCGCCGGAAGAACGGAAACAGTTTTCCGAGCTGTTGGAATCGCTGCCGCTCGCCGACTGCAAGGCCGACAGCCCCCTGCCGCTCGATGCGACGGTGAACCCCGCCTGGCAGGACAGGATACGCGCCTTTGCGGAACTGGTGGTAAACAGGATATACGGAGTAAAGGGCCAGTCCATCACGAGGCAGGGCTGGCTGAAGATAAAGGCGAAGTTCGCCCCCTACCTGAGCTGGTACGCCTCCCGTCCGGAAAACTCCGCATCCTCCCTCACCATGGAGCGGGTCAACGACATCCTTGCCAGCGAGTCCGAGGACATAATCGGCGAGATGCTGGACGAGGAAGAAAAGCAGCCGCCCATCGCACTGGCAACCGTAGAGCTCAAGAAGCTGCTCCTGTACCGGCGGGACTTCGTCAGGCTCCTGCGCAACTACGTCTCCTTCGAGGACTTCTACGACCCGAACAAGCCGGCCGTGTTCCAGTGCGGCACGCTCTACATAGACGGACGCTCGTGCAGCCTCTGCTTCCGCGTTACGGACACGGCCAAGCACGCCACCATGTCGCCCCTTTCCCAGTGCTACCTGATGTACTGTGACTGCGAGCGCAAGGAGACCGGCGAAAAGATGCAGATTGCCGCCCTGCTCAGCGCTGGCA
Organism: Treponema sp.; assembly: GCA_024690865.1. Classification (GTDB taxonomy): domain Bacteria; phylum Spirochaetota; class Spirochaetia; order Treponematales; family Treponemataceae; genus Treponema_D. The sequence continues at coordinate 49,132 of JAILON010000098.1, forward strand.
ACAGCGACAACATCATCGTGGGCAGGAACGGACTGTTCTACGACCAGGCCGGCAACGACTGGGATGCGACGGTCGTGAGGATTGTGGACAACCCCATCAGCATACGGGAGGCCTTCTGGAGTCCCTACAAGAAGCTTTCCCGCCTGATTCAGGAGAAGATAGCAAAATCCGCCGCCGCTGCCGAAAGCAAGGTTTCGGACAAGATGGCTGGCGCGGTGGAAAAGCCCAAGGATGCGGCGGCAAGCGCGGCAAGCAGCGTCGCCAACACGCGCAAGACCGACGTGGGGACCGTGGCCGCCATAAGCGTCGCCTTCACGGGGATTGCGACGGTCGTGGGCGGGCTCCTGCATGCCTTCCTGGGCCTTGGCTTCTGGATTCCGCTGGGCATAATCGGCATAGTGCTTGCCATCTCCTTCCCGTCCATGTTCATCGCCTGGTTCAAGCTCCGGCAGAGGAACATCGCGCCCATACTGGACGCATCCGGTTGGGCAGTCAACGGAAACGTGAAGATAAACATACCGCTTGGAGCGACGCTCACGGAACTTCCCCGCAGGCCGGATGGGTCGCGGCTGGACAGCTACGATCCCTTCACCCAGAAGAAGTTCCCCATCAAGCGGGTGATCCTCTGCATCATCCTGCTTGCCCTGCTCATCGCCGGATTCTTCCTCGTCATGCGGAGTCCCAACGGACTCCAGGGGCTTTTGGCGCGGGCCGCGGCCGCAGGCAGGGTCATCGTCGGGAAATTCAGCTTCTCCAACTAGGAGGAGGCTCTTGGGATAAACTTAGGCCAGTTTCAAAGAGTCCACGGCAACAGAGTTGCCACGGACTTTTGAAACTGTCTCCCTTGTAAAAACAGCGTCCCTTGGGAATCCCAAGGGCATACGCGTATGGGAGGGGCAGACGAAGGGGAAAAGCGGGTCCTGCTCCAAGGGGAAGCCCAGGTTTGCAACAATAAAGTTACCCCCCCCCTAACTATACGTATTTTTTCCTTCCTTTTTTCTTGCAATATCTATTGACCTTGGGTATAATGTAAAATATGGATGAAAATATTCTGTTCGTCGCTGGCGATTCCGCAAACTTCCTCGTGCAGACGCTCATTTCTGCGCTTAAAAAAGAAGGCTATGAGGTAACATTTTGCACTGCCAACGGTAGCATTATACGTGACATGCAGTCCCATTCGGACTATGTTCCCCCGGACATAATACTCGTGTTCCTCGAGGACATCGAGAGCACCTTCAGCGATATATTCCCAACGCTCAAGAACCTGATGGGCGACGAGCGTAAGAAATTCTACCTGATAGGCCAGCCCTCCGAGATTTCCCATGCAAAGGAGTACATGGAAGAGGCCCTCGTCACCGGCGTGGTGGAGCGTCCCGTGACCTCGGAGAAGGTCATCGGCATGATTCGGACGAACAGCCTGAACTACGTCATCTCTCCCACGGAGAAGAGCTATGCGGTGGATCCGAAGAAGAAGACGCTCCTCATCGTGGACGACGACCCGGTATACTTGGGAGCGCTCAAGTCGTGGTTCATCAAATTCTACAACGTCATAGCCGAAGGAATAGGTACTGACGCAATCAGTGCGGCAAAGCAGAATCATATAGACCTCATGCTGCTGGACTATGAGATGCCACTTATGTCCGGCTTGGAAGTCTACAGGTCCTTGAAGATGGAACCCAAGACTTCGAGCATCCCCGTCATCTTCCTGACAGGAAACGACAGCAAGGATGTGGTCAAGGAAATCCTCATTGAAAAGCCCGTCGGCTATGTCCTGAAGACAACTCCGCCAATGGTCATCATCCAGAAGGTCATGAACTTCCTGAACCCGCCCAAAGAGAGCTTCGTAAAGAAGTAGGCCCGGCGGTACAATGGATTTCACTGCACCCGATGCCAGAATACTGGCAGTGGATGACCAGGAAATAAACCTCATGGTGCTGGAAAGGCTCCTCACCCCCACGCAGGTCCAGTTTGCGACCGCCACGGGGGGGCAGGAGATGTTGGACCTCCTGTGCAAGGAGCAGTATGATCTTGTGCTCCTAGACCACGTCATGCCTCAGCCGGATGGATTGGAGTCCTTCCGACTTTCCAAGACGCTGGAAAACAACCAGAACAAAGACACGCCTTTTGTAGCCCTCACTGGAAACGACATAAAAGCGGAAGATGCAGATCCATCGCTCAGTCCCCACGAGGCCACCCGTGCCTATTACAAGGGGGAGGGCTTCGCCGACTTCCTTCCCAAGCCTGTCCTGCCGGAGGAGCTGGAAAGGATACTGCTGGCCCTGCTGCCAGAAGGCAAACTAATCCAGAAGGAGCGTCCGGAAAGCCCACAATCGGAAGAAAGCCCGCGCGGCGGTCTTTTTGCCCGTGCAATCAAATCCTTGGAAGGCGAAGGCGGAAATGGAGTCCCAGCAAGTGGCGGTGGTTCTGGTCCTGCACCATCCAGCCCGTCCACGGCAGTAGACCCGACTTTGGACACGGCGAAGGGCCTGGCCTTTTCTGGTGGAGACGAAGAAATGTACAGGCAGCTGCTTAAGAACTGGGCCGATGCATACATGGAAAGCGGCTATACCATCCAGAAAAGCGCAAAAGAAGGCGACTTGAACGCCCACCGCATCGCAACCCATTCGCTCAAGTCCAGTTCCCGCATGGTGGGGGCGCTCGTTCTTGGCGACATGGCGGAGAAAGCGGAACACGCCTCTCGCGACGGAGATTTGGACTTCGTACGGGCAAACGTTTCGGCCCTGCTTACAGAATACGGCAAGGCCGTAGAAGCCGCAACAGGATATCTTTCGGCCTAATCCACCCCACAGGACAAAGGGGATTCTCAAACGGGGGCTTACCGGCTCAGGAAAAGAGGCCTTCTAGGGAGGGAACTGTTCAGAGAGGAGGATTCCTAGGACCGGAGGGGGATGGGCGACATCCCAGAAACGGGGGCTTACCGGCTCAGATTTCCTCTGCCTTAATACAGAAAAGCTTTATGCCTTCGCCCTTGAACTTGTCTTTGACGCCCTTCATGACGGCCTTGACCGCAGGGAGATATGAATCTTCGATATAGCTGACCATCAAAAAGTTCGTCTCCGGCCAAGTCGGCGTTCCCAGCTTGCGATCATCGCCTCCGCGCCCATAGGCGAGGGGAATGGTCGTATAGAGGATGCCGGGGATGTACTGCTCCAATGCCTCGGTTATGTCGTCCTCGACGGATTTGTTCGCAATTATCTCAATCCTGTACATGCTTCCCCCTAACGGCTGGATGCCGGTTTATAGGCCACGAAGCTTCCCGCCGACACTTTCTTGTCGTTCGCCACCGATGGTCTGGATGCTATACGATTCATCTTCTTAAAATTCGCGATGTGATGGTCGTTCGGGGTGGCATTGTCCTTCTTGGGCATGACCTTTTGGAGAGGCAGTGGAGCAGGTTTGGAGGCAGGCTCCGCATTAGGCTCCGGGGAGGCAGGGGCAGAAGGTGCTGACTCGGTGGAGGACGCAGTAGGAACAGCCGGCTCAGGTGCAGCCACGGGAGTAGACATGGCAGGGGTCGGTATCGCCGTAGGCGCCGGCTCTGCGTCGGACAAAGCAGGAACAGCCGGCTCAGGAGCAGACACCGGAACAGCCGTGACAACGCACGGTCTCGC
>JAILON010000115.1 GCA_024690865.1 Treponema sp.
GCCGTCATCTTCGAGGACATAACGAGCGAACTGTACGAAGGGAAGATCGTCTACCGGACTGAAAAGTTCGAGGACCAGGTGCGCACCTTCTGCATGAACCCCAATGGAATCGTTGTGAATGAGAACACGAACGGGATAATCACCGTGAACGGACATTCCTTTGAAGATCCTGCCAAAAAGACGGAGAATACGAACTTCGCCCTCCTGGTGTCCCAGACCTTTTCGGAACCCTTCAAGGACAGCAACAGCTATGGAGAGAGCATTGCCCGCCTGTCCAACATGCTCGGTGGCGGCGTCATCGTCCAGCGCTTCGGAGACTTGGAGCGGGGGCGGCGCAGTACGGTGGAGCGCTTGGAGGAGGGGACCGTCAGGGGGACGCTTGCTGCCGCACCAGGCGACTTGAGCCTCGTGCTTCCCAAGCGGATTCTGGACGGCATCATCGAAATGCTGAAGGCCTTGGACAGAATTGCTCCCGGTACGGCGGATGACGACACCCTGCTGTATGGCGTGGAAGTCAAGTTCTACAACATGGAGGTGGAAATAGACGGAAACCTTGAAAGCAAATACAAGGGCCTGTACATCATCGGTGACGGTTCCGGCGTGACACACTCCCTTTCCCATGCGTCCGCCAGCGGAATCTATGTCGCCGACAGGATTTGTGGAATAAGCCGCTGACTGTTTTCCCCTGCTTTTGCTTTTTTTGTAAAAAAATGCTATTGTATGTCCTGCAAGATGGTAAAAACTGTGTTTTTGCCAGGGATATATACTATAGAAGCATGTAAGTGTATAAATGCAATGGTTGTCCTGCCAGGCTGCGCTTTTTTGGCGGAATGCTTCCGCCCACTGGCGGCTGGCAAGGGCTTCCCTGAGCGTATGTGGAGGAAATTGTGGCAAAAATTGCAGAAGAAAAACCGGCTTCCGAGATGTCGGAGAAATTGAAGGCCCTTGAGGCGGCGAGGCTTCAGATAGAAAAGGAATTTGGTGCGGGCTCGTTGATGAAGTTGGGGACGAATACGGACTTGGGGGCGGTGGATGTCGTTCCCTCCGGTTCCATCCTCCTGGACGAGGCCCTCGGTGTCGGCGGCTACCCGCGGGGCAGGATAATCGAAATGTACGGGCCGGAAAGCTCCGGTAAGACGACCCTCGCCCTGCATGCGGTCGCCGAGGCGCAGAAGCTGCACGGAATTGCGGCCTTCATCGACGCGGAGCATGCGCTTGACCCTATTTATGCCAAGAATCTGGGCGTGAACATCGACGAGCTGTGGGTTTCCCAGCCGGACACCGGAGAGCAGGCTCTGGAAATCTGCGAGAATTTGGTCCGCTCTGGTGCGGTTGACATCATCGTCGTCGATTCAGTCGCTGCCCTGACCCCCCAGAAGGAAATCGAGGGCGAGATGGGAGATTCCGTGATGGGACTTCAGGCCCGTCTGATGAGCCAGGCCCTGCGCAAATTGACAGCCATCGTCGGCAAGAGCAAGTGCATCGTCGTGTTCATCAACCAGATCCGCATGAAGATAGGCGTGATGTTTGGCAATCCCGAGACGACGACGGGAGGCAATGCCCTCAAGTTCTACTCTTCGGTCCGTCTTGAAATCCGCCGCGTGGAGTCGATTGGCGGCAAGGGCGAGGAGGACGTCCTTGGCAACCGTGTCCGCGTCAAGGTCGTCAAGAACAAGGTTGCCCCGCCATTCCGCAAGGTTGAGCTGGACATCTATTTCGGCAAGGGGGTCTCCGCCTCCGCTTCCATATTGGATTCCGCCGTCAAGCACGGCATCATCGACAAGAAGGGGGCCTGGTATACGAGGGGTGATGAGAAGGTTGGTCAGGGCAAGGAGAACGCCGTCGCCTTCATAGAGAACGATCCCTCATATCGGATTGAACTGGAGCATGTGTTGCGCGAGAAGCTTTTCCCCGGCCAGGTGTTGCGCACCAAGGAGGGCGAGCCCGTCAGCGATGCGGAAATAAAGGAATACGAGCGGCAGATGCGGGCAAAGGGCGTGGGCACGGGCAGCCTTGTCACGGATGCGGAGAAGTCGCCTGAGGGGGGCAAGGGGCCTGCGCCTGCGGCAACTCCGACGTCTGCGCCAGCTCCGGCGGCTGCGGTTCAGGCCGGGGCTGAGGCTGCTCCGGCGAGGCCCCGCGGCAGGCCCAGGAAGACGACTGATGATGCCGCCGCCAGTGGAGCTGCTGTTTCCCTTGCGCGGGCTGCCGCCGAAGACAGGCCCAGTCCCGACGAGCTGTTTTAGGCCTGCTGGGGCAAGCGGCTGTTCTGCCCGCGCGTAACAGCTGTTCTGTCCGCGCGTAACAGCTGTTCTGCCTGCGCGTAACAGTTGTTCTGCCCGCGCGTAACAGCTGTTCGGCTCGCGCGTAACAGCTGTTCGACTCGCGCGTAACAGTCGCTGTTCCTGCTGCGCCGGGGTGGACCCCATCGTTGCGCCGGCGTTTCTCTTCCCCTTGACTAATTGGCGGATTTGCTCTATAGTTTGGCCCATGATGCGGAACCTGCTAGGACTACAGCTATATCTTTCTCTCTTATGCCGAAAGTAGCTGGAGTGCCTTTATTCCTTCATCATCTGAATGAGATTGTGAAATTACAGGACCTGCTGCTTCGGCGACAGGTCCTTTTTGTTTTTAAATCGTTTTTGTAAGGAGTTGATTATGTCAGTCATGAATCCTAACGGCAAGTACGCGCCGATTGCGGACATCCCGCTGGAAAACAGGGAGTGGCCTTCCCGCCACATAACGAAGGCCCCGATATGGTGTTCGGTTGACCTTCGCGACGGGAACCAGGCCCTTGTCAACCCGATGGGCATAGAGACCAAGCTCGCGTTCTTTGACCTGCTGGTGAAGCTGGGATTCAAGGAGGTGGAAGTCGGCTTCCCTGCCGCGAGCGACACGGAGTACGAGTTCATCCGCCGCCTGATAGAGGAGGACCACATCCCCGATGACGTGACTATCCAGGTCCTGTGCCAGGCCCGCGAGCAGCTGGTCAAAAAGACCGTGGAAAGCCTGAAGGGTGCCCCCCGGGCTATCTTCCACATCTACAACTCTACGTCCCCTGCCCAGCGCAAGTATACCTTTGGCAAGAGCAAGGAAGAGATAACGAAGATTGCCGTGGACGGCGTGGCGTGCATCAAGGGCTGCCTGAGTGCGGAGGACCGCAGGAAGATCCGCATCGAGTATTCGCCGGAAAGCTTTTCCATGACGGAGATAGACTACGCGTTGGAAATCTGCGAGGCGGTCAAGGGCGCCTGGGGTCTTTTGCCCGGTGAGAAGATAATCATGAACCTGCCGACGACCGTCGAGTGCTCCACTCCCAATATGTATGCGGACCAGGTGGAGTATTTTTCCAAGCACATCAGCGAGCGCGAGAAGGTCATCTTGAGCACCCACTGCCACAACGACCGGGGGACGGGCGTCGCTTCCGCCGAGCTGGGCCTCCTTGCCGGGGCCGACCGCGTGGAAGGCTGCCTCTTCGGGAACGGGGAGAGGACGGGCAACTTGGATATCGTGAACGTCGCCCTGAATATGTTCAGCCAGGGGGTGGATCCCGAGCTGGACTTCCGCGACATCACGGCGGTCGCCGAAAAGTATATGGAGTTCACCGGGATGGACATCTTCCCCCGCACCCCGTATGTGGGCGACCTCGTGTTCACCGCTTTCTCCGGCAGCCATCAGGATGCGATACGCAAGGGCATGGCTGCGCGGGCCACGATGGAAAAGGACGCGCTTTGGGACGTGCCCTACCTCTTGATAGACCCGCACGACATAGGCCGCCAGTACGAGGGCATCATCAGGATAAACAGCCAGTCCGGCAAGGGCGGGGCGGCCTTCGTCCTGGAGCAGGATTACGGGCTTTCCGTGCCCAAGGCGATGCATCCTGCGCTCGGGGCCGTCGTCAAGAAGGCTGCGGACGAGGCGCAGCGCGAGCTTAAGCCTGCCGAGATATACGCACTGTTTGAAAGCACTTGGCTCAAGAACCGCAGAAACCTTTCGATTGTTGACCTGGCCCAGACGCAGGTGGAAGGCAAGGGCGACGGCGAGGCTGAAGAGACGACGCTCTGCCGCGGTGTGGTCATCTGGCAGGGCAAGCAGTATACGATTGGGGACAAAGGAAACGGCCCGCTCGATGCCTTCTGCAACGCCCTTTCCACGACGCCTGCCCCCCGCTTTTCCACGACTGCTTTCCACGAGCATTCGGTGGGAAAGGGAAACGACACGAGTGCGTATGCCTATATCCAGCTGACGACGGAGGACGGCAGGGACCTGTGGGGCGTTGGCAAGTCCACGAGCGTCGGCCGCGCTGGAATCGATGCGGTCGTGTCTGCCCTGAACCAGCTGTAGCGATGGAATAAACGGGAGAAGATAGATAAAATAATAGAAGGAAAGGGCCTCTTGGCAGAAAAGATTCCTGCCATGGGGCTCTTGTTTTTGGAGGACTGCCTTGGAGCGTCTGTGTGGATTGCCCAATCCCTAGGCAACCGGTCCGCCTTGTGCTATACTTGTGTGGTGGAGGTAGCGGTATGAAGAAGCTTGCGGTGGGAGTCTGTACGGTGGCGGCGGTTGCGGCCTTGGCAATCGGTACCAAAAAGTATCTGGAGGGTACTGGCAAGAAGATTGCCGAACTGGAAGAGCGGGTCGCCTACATGAAAGAGGATTGTGTTCCCCTGCGCTTTGAGATAGTTCAGAAGAAGAATTCGGAGATACAGGTAAAGGTTTCGATGTATGACGTCCAGACGGAAAAGAAGGTCGGCAGGAGCGGAAGTTTTACGCTTGCGGGCGAAGAGCTGCATGTCGATTCCCAGGTCATAAAGCTGTCGGATGAAAATTTCATCTTTTTTCCCTGCGGCCTGTACACCGATGCTATGGCCTTGACGGACAGCGAGAAGCTGTATCCCCTTTATGATGAAAATGGATTTCCTTCTATATATGGTGGTGTCATTGACGCGCTGGACGACGGTTCTGCGGTTTCCCAGGACGACCGGGTCGCCCTGGGAAAGGAGCTGACCGGCTATTTTTCCCTCGTCAAGGACGGTGGGGAAAGCCTGTCCACCGAACAGTACGGAACCGCAATCCACGAACTCAAGAGCATTTCCCAGTTCAAGGCGGGCTTCGTATACGAGCTGTTGTGCCATCCCCATACGGGTGGAATAGAAATACGGAAAGCTGACTGACGGGAGGCGGCATGGAAGTTCACAAGGAGGAATCGCAGAAGGCTGAAGGGGGGAAGCCGGAATCCCCTTCCTGCAGGAAGGCGGATTCTGGAAAAAAACGCCTGCTGCTGTGGCTTGCATTCATCTTGTCCTGCTTCACGGCCCTTGCCCTGCTCGCCGTGAACGTAGTGGAACGGCTTCTTGCCGGCTACGGCAGCTATCTGTCGTGGGAGAACATGCCCGTCCTGCAACTGCTCTGGTCTGCCCTCCGGCGGGTGCTGCCGCTCTTCCTTCCGGTCCTCCTTCCCGTGGTGGCCATCATCTTTGTCTGCTTCCTCCTGTTCGCTGCAAAACGCCTTGCCACTGAAAGCCGCAGGTTTGGCAGGCTGAAGGCCGGAACGACCTTCGTAATCATCCTGGATTCGTTCCGGGAGTTCATGTTTTCCTTCATACGGGCCGTTCCCGTCGTCGTACTCCTGCTCGTGACCGCAGTCGGAATCAATTCCCTCTTTCTCAGCGTGAACAGGGTGACCCAGATTGCGGACAACTTGAAGCGCATAAAGGAGCTGGGAATCATGGTCAGGAACCTGTCCCGTTCCGAGGACGTCGCGCGAATCACCATGCTGGACCGGCAGGTTGGCATTGCCCCCGGCGATATAGAAAAACGCTACCGGGTGGAAATTCTTTCCGAAAATGGCGACGTCGTTTCCAGCCAGGAGCTGACGCTTGCGGGAAACCGCATTGCAATCGACTCCATTACGGTAAACTTTGAGTATTCCGAGATAGAAAGCGGCAGGAGGCAGAACATAGCCTATCCCTATCGGGTGTATTCGGAGCTGATGAAGCCCGATGATGCCGTTCCGCTCACCTGCATGTTCAACGGCGAGGAGCTTCCCGTCATATACTGCCTTGAAGAATCTTCAATATACGGCATGACGAAGGATGTCTTTTTCCAACGGCTCAAGGAGCTGTTTGAAATACTGAAGGATGAGGATTTGAGCCGTGAGTTGGGAATCCGCAGCGCGAACGGAACCGTGAACCACTTTGTCATGGAGCTTGGAGACGTGTACAACATCAGCGTCGAGGCGACGGGCGGCCTGACCGTTCACAAAAAGCGGAGCTTGGACTGACCGGGACGGCCGGAGGGGAAGCGCCTGCTTCCGTCCTGCTTCCGTATCATGCTTTTTTGCGAGGAGGAATCTATTATGAAAAAGCTTGTTCCTGTGCTGTGCCTTGTTCTGCCGGTGCTTTTTGCCGCATATCCGCGGTCCGGGGACGTGGAGGTTGCCATGGTTTCCGTTCTCGGGGCGTCGGTCACGGGCGGCCCTGCCAATGCCTTTTGGAATTTTGAGGGAGCTTTCACCGCTCCCCGGAAGCTGAAAGTCGCTTCCTTCCAGCTGGGGAAGTTTCCGGTGACGAAGGACCAGTACCGGACCGTAATGGAAGGAAATCCGCTTGGGGTGGATGCGGACCCCAGTTTTTCCAGCAACGACCCCCTGTACCCCCTCTGCGAAGGCGAGGTGGACGGAAGGCGGCCGGTCGAAGGCGTCACCTGGTACGATGCTGTCTACTTCTGCAACCTCCTGAGCGCGAGGAAGGGCTTCAGGCAGGCGTACGAACTGCGAGATCCCCTGCTGGAGGGCGGCCACATAACGGATGCTGCCGTTTCGGTCGTTCCAAAGGCGGACGGCTACCGCCTGCCCACGGAAGTGGAGTGGGAGTTTGCCGCACGGGGTGGAAAACCCACGGGGCCTGCCTGGAACTATATATACGCAGGAAGGGACAGCGTGGCCAGGTATGGGGCGGAGGCTCCCGAGCTTGATGCGGAGCAGGACGGCGTGGCCTGGTACAGGCACAATACCTGTAATGGAGGCGTGACGCAGGACGCCAGCTTTATAGAAGGAAATGCCGGTTGGGGAAGCCACCAGGTGGGACTCAAGAAGCCGAATTCGCTCGGCCTCTACGACATGAGCGGGAACGTCTGGGAGTGGTGCTGGGACCGCTATGCCGTCATCGACGGGACCACCCCCATCGACGGAGCGGACTTCGGCGACCTCCGCTGCTGCCGTGGCGGGGCCTGGTTCTGTGCCGCCAGCTGCAGTTGCGTGGCCCGCAGGGGTGGGGATATAGTGGACCGGCAGAGCCCCTACATCGGTTTCCGTGTGGCCCGCAGCAAAAAAAAGTTGTTTTTTTGATTTTTTTTCTTTACAAATGGGGAATCCATGCTATAATTAGTTATTGATGCAGGATAAGGAAGTGCGGTGCTGTACATTACCGCCGTCCTTGACCCCATAGTTCATTTTGGGGAAGGGCGGCATGGAGGACGGATCCGGCTCCGGCATGAGCATGGGGTCTGTTCCTGTGCCAGCAACCTATTCCTCCTGTACTTCGCAGGGCAACTGTAATGGGTAGCGTAAAGACTAAACTTGAATGTTCGAGGATAACGGAAGGCGTACGCTTTAGCAAGCCTGTTTTTTTCAATGACGGCAAGAATATGTTTCTTGCCGCTGGTTGTCCTGCGAAGAAATACCACCTTGATGCGTTGAAACGCTGGGAAATCCCCTTCCTGTGGACCGATGGTTCCGAGGTGGAGGATATCCCGGAGCTTCCCGCCGAGGAGTTTTCCGAGCCGATTGTTACGCGACCGGAGTCTCCAAAAAATCTTGAAAAAACAGCTTCTCCATCGCTTTCTTCTGAGGAAGTCGACATGTCTTCGTTTGATAGGCCCAAGGAGTCGGCCGACGGGTATGTCCGTCCCAAGACGGTATCGTATGCTGCCCCCCGCAAGCCGAAAGTTGACCGCAGCAGTGAGGAAGAGGTGAACATAGAGGATTTCATCGAGAACTTCGATGAGCTGTAGCGGCTGGAAGCCGCCACGGACGTTTTTTCGTACCGTTCGCTAGAGGACCTTTGCCGTGAGGCTGCCTTTTGATGGTCTGACGATCAATTCTGTTCCCGCGGGGACTGCGCCCGCATCCCGTATGACAAGTCCGCTTTCCGCATCCGTTACCATCGAGTAGCCTCGGTCGAATATCGTCTGCGGGCTGCAGAATGAGAGCGTCTGCGAAAGGAGGGCGAGCTTGGTCCTGTTTCCTTCCACAAGTTTTCCGATTTCGTCAGTCAGGCTGCTTTTGCAGCTGTCCAGCCGCTGCAGGTAGGGCTGCTCGATCATGCGGAACTGCAGTTCCAGGCTGTCGCGGGAAAAGCCCTTGAGCTTGAGCCGTTCCGTCCTGAGCCTGGCGGCCAGCGATTCGTGTATGGACTCGCGGTTTTCCCGTATGGCATCCTCGATGAGCCGTTTTTCCGGGACCGCCAGTTCCGCCGCCGCGCTTGGGGTGGGTGCCCGCTGATCGGCTGCGAAGTCGCTCAAGGCCCAGTCTATCTCGTGTCCCACTGCCGATATGGTCGGAATGGAACAGGCGGCTATGGCCCTGACCACGGATTCGTCGCTGAAGGGTAGCAGGTCTTCCAGCGAGCCTCCCCCGCGTCCTACGATGAGGATGTCGCAGAGCCGGTACTGATCGGCGGTCCGTATCATGCGGACTATGGTTTCGGCGGCCCCCTCTCCCTGCACTTGGGCGGGCAGGACGACGACGTTTACCTTGTCGTTCCGCCTCCGTGCGATGTTCAGTATGTCGCGGAGGGCGGCCCCCGTGGGGCTGGTCACGACGCCAATCGTGGCCGGGTAGGGGGGGAGGGGCCTTTTCCGCCTGTCGTCGAACAGGCCTTCGGCGGCGAGCTTCCGCTTGCGTGCCTCCAGCATTTCCATTATGTCGCCAAGGCCCGCTTGGGTCATGGAGTCTATGATTATCTGATAGCGGCCCTGGGCCTCGTAGACGCTGATCCTTCCCCTGGCCTGGACGAGCATCCCGTCCTTGGGGGTGAACGCCAGGCGGGAGGCCGATCCGCGGAACATGACCGCGTTTATCTGCGCTCCGGCGTCCTTGAGCGAAAAATACAGGTGTCCGGTTGAGTTTGCCTTGAAATTGGAGATTTCGCCTTTCAGATGTACGCAGGGAAAGCTTTCCTGCAGCATCGTCTTTATGAGCCCGGTCAGCTGTGAGACCGTGTACACATAGTCGTCTTTGTCTTCCATGCTTCTCCCAAAGCTAGCCCAATTGAAGTAAATTGTCAACATTGCCTTTCCGATAATGAAAGCGATGAAAAATATCGTCTTCCTGTATGCTGGTTTTGGCCAGACCCATGCATTTGACATGCTGTTTCCGAAGAATTTCTCCACGGTTCCCGCAGAGGGTGGGGCAGGCCGGGAAAAGTCCGCCTTTGCCCTTTCCTTGGAGTGGGCTGGCGGGATACGGGACAGGGAGAAGATTGTCATTGCCGCAAGCAGGCAGACCGAGGACAGGGTCAAGCGGGAAATCCTGAAGGCGGACCTGGAGGATGTGTGCGCCGTCGTCGTGGAGCCTCGGTGGAATACCCAGCTGCTTTTGAAACGGATGGCCGAGTCCGCCTCCCGCTACGGAGCGTCCTACGTCGTCTACAGTGCGGCCGACAGGCCCTTTTTGGACAGGGGGCTGACGGAGCATGTCATATCCGACCACCTGAAGTATCTGTCGGAATACACCTTTGCGGACGGCTATCCTGCGGGCCTTTCCCCGGAGGTCGTGGATTCTGGCTCTCTGAACATACTGCAGTCCCTTGCTTCCCGGAAGGAATCCTTTTCTTCCGACAGGATCACCAAGGAGAGCCTTTTCAACGTGCTCCGGGAGGACATAAATTCCTTTGAGATTGAGACGGTGATTGCCCCGAAGGACTTCCGCATGCTGCGCCTGGATTTTTCCTGTTCTTCCAGGGCTTCCACCATATCCTGTGTCCACCTCTTCCGTGCGGCGTTGGAGTGCGGCTGTCCGTTCGACGCGCTTTCACTGGCGGAGCTTGCCTCTTCTTCTCCCGACGTACAGCGGACTGTTCCTGCGTTCTACAACGTGCAGATTGCCGCCAACCTTTCGACGCTGGCGGTGTACAATCCCTATCCGGAGGAGTTCAGGAAAAAGACGGGCTGCCTGCCGGTAAAAAAGGAGAATCCCACTCCTGAGGACATGCCGCTGGACAAGTTCACGTCCCTGGTTGACGGAATTGCCGCTCTTTCCGAGACGGCAGTCGTAGGGCTGTCGGGTTTTTCCGAGCCGCTGACGCAACCTGCCTTTATGGAATGTGCAAAGGCCGTCCTTGCAAAGCCGGGGCTTTCCCTGCTTATAGAGACGGACGGAACCCTGTTGACGGCTCCCATTGCCCAGAAGCTTTCGGACATCGTGAAGGATTCCCCCGAACGGACGGGAGAATGGCCTGCCGTCATCTGGATTGTCTCGATAGATGCCTTCACCGATGAAACCTACTGCAGGCTGCATACCAATGCCTTTACCAATGCGAACGGGATACGGAGCTTCGACAGTGCGAAGGCAGCCTTGCTGACGCTGGAGCAGTATTTTCCCGGAGACGTGTACCCGCAGTTCGTCAGGATGAAGGACAACGAGGACGAGCTGGAGAAGTTCTACCGTTTCTATCATGATCCGGAGTCCGCCTGCAAGGGGCGCCTGGTGATACAGAAGTACGACTCCTTCTGCGGCCTTCTTCCCGACCTCAAGAGTGCGGACCTGGCCCCCTTGGAGCGGTATCCCTGCTGGCACTGCAAGCGCGATATGACTGTCCTTCCCGACGGCAGCGTTCCCGTGTGCCGGGAGTATGTCCTGGATGCTTCCTGTGGGAATGTGTTCGACGACGGTGTCGAGACTGTGTGGAAGCGGATGGGGGAGCTGATGGAAAGCCATGTAAAGGGTCAGTATCCCGACAGGTGCGTGAACTGCGATGAATACTATACCTTCAACTTTTAATGCCAAGCAGGTTCGGATGACCATCTTGGGCGGGATGGAAGAGTCGTCCCGCATCCTGATGGACGTTTCCTGCATCGTCATAAAGAGGACCGTGAACCAGTACAGGAGCCAGGTGCTCAAGAACCTCCTGGCCTGCGGGTTTAAAAAGGTCGTCAGTGTCGAAAGCTTTAACTCCGCCTTCAATACGGAAAGCCTTTCGCTGGACTTTCCCGAGGTCAAGTTCGTCCGTGCCCACGGCAGGATGAACGACGGGGACCTGGTGAACCTGGGGATGGGCGAGGTGGATACCCCCTATGTCCTCGTGCTGCATGATGATCTTTGCCTTCAGGATTTCAAGTTTTCAAGAAGCCTGGCTCAGAAGCTTTCGGAGTTCAACGTCTTCTGTGTGGCGGCCCGCCTTTTGACCAAGGACAGGCAGGGCGTTCCCGTCCGCTTTACGCCCAAGGTCAAGAATTTCGTGTTTGACGTGGAATCCTCCCTTGCCGTGGTGGACAGGGCCATGACCCTGTTCCCGTTGGACCTGGCGGGCTTTTACAACGTGAATGTCTTCAAGATGCTGGGGGGATTCGACTATACCATAGGTTCCCCCTACTGGCAGGAGCTGGATCTTTTCTTTCGGGCCTGGCTGTGGGGCGAGAAAGTGCAGCTTTCTTCCGCGTTCGCCTTGGAATTCTTTGATGAGCTTCCGGCGTACGACCGTACTGCCGACATTTCTTATTTAAAGTTCTACCTGAAGAACCTGCTTCCTGCCTTCAAGAGGGACCATGGGGAAATATCATTGACTTCCTTTCCGTCCTTCAAAAACAGGAGCCGCTGCGGAATGAACGAGGCGCTGTCGCTTTTTTCCGGGGCGAAGGATTGGGTGAAGCTGAACCGCTTCCGTTTCAAGACTGATGCGGTTGCCCTGCTGGAAGCGTGGGGCAAGGATATTGAAGGATGATGAGCCTGAGGAATATTTTTGACAGGAAGAAGAAAAGGACGGTCGTGATTGTCCAGTGCCGCCTTTCTTCCACCAGGTTGCCACGCAAGGCCCTGCTCCCCCTTGGCGGAAAGCCGCTCGTGGAGTGGACCCTTGCCGCCATGAAGAAGGTGAAGGCCGATGCATATTATCTTGCGACCGACGTCGATTCCGGTCCGGAACTGGAAGGAATTGCGCGGGCAGCGGGTTTTTCCTTCTACGCGGGGTCAAAGGACGACGTGTTGGACCGCTTCCTCAAGACCATAGAGCTTTCCAAGGCCGACGTGGTTGTCCGCGCGACCGCCGACAATCCCTTCCTTTTCTACGAGGCGGCCTCTGCCCTGTTGGATGAGTATAGGGAGCGGGCGTCTTCTGCTCCGGTGGACTACATAAGCTGGACGGGCTTGCCGCACGGATCCGGAGTCGAAATCTTCAATGCCCATTCGCTCATCGAGGCCGCCTCCCGGACCGACGATCCCTATGACCATGAACACGTTGGGCCGGCCCTCTACAGGCATACGGACAGGTTCAACTGCCTCTTCCTGCGTGCGCCCAAGGGATTCTATTACCCTGAGTTGCGGACGACCGTGGACGTATATGCGGACTACTGGCGTGCCCTGGCTGTCGTTGATGCGGTGGTGGAGTCGTCCGGCAAGGTGAAGGAGCCCGTCAAGGAGCCGTTCACGCTTTCCCAAATCCTGGCCGCACTGGGCAGGGAGTCCATCAAGTACCCCATGCTCCTTGTTCCCTGCGTGGAGAAGGGGCACGGTACGGGCCATCTGCGCCGCTGCCTGTCCCTTGCCGTGGAGACTGGGGCCGATATTTTGATTCCGGAGGACGGAGGCCTTGCCGAACTGCCCCTCCTGTTGGACGAATACAGGGGCAGGGGGCTGAAGGAGCGGCAGATCGTAAGGAATGCCGACCATGCCGAATGCTATAGCCTTGCCGTGACGGACTTGTTTTCTGCAGATGGTGAATTTGCCAAAGCGCTTTCCGCGAAATGCCCCATCGTGGCCCTGGACGAGGGGACTGCCGATGCGGGCTGGGCGGACTATCTGCTCGACGTCATTCCTTCCGTTCAGGATGACAGGTCCGTGAACCTGTCGCAGCCGGATTTCATCCCGCTCCCAGAGAACAGGCGGACATCCGTGGACAGGAATGCCGTTCCCAAGACCGCCATCGTCGTGCTTGGCGGCGAAGACCCTGCATCCCTTTCCCTTCCTGCGGCTGTTGCCCTTGCCTCGTGCGGCATTTCTGCAAGCTGCGTGGCTTCTTCCGAGGCGAAGGCGGAATCTCTCCGGGAGTCCGTCGGGGGCAAGTGCCCCGGCGTGACGGTATCAGGCCCGGTTGTGGACCTGAAGGAAAAGCTGTATCTATACGACCTGGTCGTGACCCATTACGGTTTTACGGCTTTCGAAGCCCGGGCAGCAGGCTGCGCCGTGATCCTCATGGGAACCAGCCCGCTGCATGAAAGGCTTGCGGAAAAATATGGGTTTGCCTGCGTGCCTGCTTCTGGCGTCAACGAGGGGACCTTCAAGGCCCTGCTTGGGGAGCCGGGAAAATTGTATGCAGAAGGAGAACGGGGGGCTGAAACTGACGGACAGGCACAGAAGGTCGGCCGTGGGGGGATGGACCTTTCCGCGTTCGTCAGGGAGCTTTCCCACGGCAAACGCCTGTCCTGCCCCGTGTGCCGGACATTTCCTGAACAGCGGGATCCGGTCGTTGCCCGCACGAAGGCGAGGACCTTCCGGCGCTGTGCCTCGTGTGGAATGCTCTACATGTCCTGGACGGTGGACGAGAAGCAGACCGAGTACAACCGCGCGTATTTTTACGAGGACTATGAAAAGCAGTACGGCAAGACCTATGAGGAGGATTTCGCCTCCATAAAGGCCCAGGGGGTCAGGAGGATGAGTTTGATAGATTCCATCTACCGCCGCCACCATTCCTCGGTTACGCCGACCATTCTGGACGTTGGCTGCGCGCTGGGCCCCTTCATGGATGCCGCCAATGATTCAGGCTGGCAGGTCTTTGGAATAGACGTTTCCCAGGACGCGGTGAGCCACGTGACGGGAAAACTTCATTATCCTGCCATCTGCGCGTCTTTCCCAGACCCTGGCATAGGCAGCCAGTTTGGGATGGACCGGTTCGATGCGCTGACGATGTGGTACGTCATAGAGCATTTCCAGGACTTGGACGCCGTCCTTTCCGCTGTGTCCTCCCTTGTAAAGCGGGGGGGCATATTCGCCTTCAGTACCCCGTCGGCATCCGGCGTGAGCGCAAGGTACAATAAGGACAAGTTCTTCGAGCAGAGCCCAGCCGACCACTATACGCTGTGGGAACCCTCCCGCGCCGCTTCCATATTGAAGAAGTACGGTTTTGCCGTGAAGAAGATCGTCTCTACGGGGATCCACCCGGAGCGTTTCCCCGAAAGCAAGCGGAAGCTGTCCCCCCAGACACTCGCCTTTGCCAGCAGGGTGTTCAAGCTGGGTGATACCTTTGAAATTTACTGCAGGAAGGAGTAGCTATGAAGCAGTCCGCTGATGAAAAATATATATTGATCCTGGGTGCGGGGCTCATGCAGCGTCCTTCCATAGAGGCTGCCCGCGAGCTGGGCTACAGGGCACTCGTCGTGGATGCCAATCCCGCCGCCGTGTGCGTTCCTTTTGCCGACCGTTTTGAACAGGTGGACTTGAAGGACAGGGGGGCGTTGGCGGAGCTTGCCTTGTCCCTTGGGGATTCGCTGGCCGCTGTCTTTACCGCCGGAACGGACTTTTCTGCCTCCGTTTCCTATGTGGCTGAAAAATGCGGCCTGAGGGCCCATCCTTTCCAGGCCGCGCTCAATGCGAGCGACAAGACCCTGATGAGGGAATGCTTCGTCAAGGCCGGAGTCCCTTCTCCTTCCTTTGTGAAAGTGGGGCGGGGGGATATAGCGGCCTATTTGAAGCAGGGGCTGGACAAGATGAGCTTCCCCAAGGTCGTGAAGCCCGCCGACAACATGGGGGCCAGGGGCTGTCGCCTTATACGGAGCGCAGACGAGTTCCTGCATTCGGTGGAAGTCGCCGTTTCCTATTCCAGGACGGGGAAGGCCATCCTTGAGGACTTCATGGACGGACCGGAGTTTTCTATTGATGCCCTGCTGTATGACGGTGCGCTTACGATTACGGGATTTGCCGACAGGCACATATTCTACAGTCCCTATTTCATCGAGATGGGCCATACCCTGCCTTCTGTTTTTGATGAAGACAAGAAAAAGGAGCTTGTTGCCACCTTTGCCAAGGGCATAGCCTCCCTGGGATTGACCTGCGGGGCGGCCAAGGCCGACATAAAGTATACGTCATCCGGGCCGATGGTCGGGGAGATAGCAGCACGGCTTTCCGGCGGCTATATGTCCGGTTGGACGTTCCCCTATGCGTCCGGACTGAATTTGACCAAGGAGGCCATGCGCATAGCTTTGGGGGAGCGGCCGTCTGTGCTTGAGGAAAGTCGGGTTCCCCTTGATGTGGGATGCGACCTGCCCTTCAAGGTCTATGATATTCCCTGCCGCAGGACGAGTGCGGAGCGGGCGTGGATTTCCATTCCTGGGCAGGTCACGGAGGTCCTGGCGGTGGACAGGGCGGAGGCGGAACCCTACGTACGGAACATCATGCCGAGGCTTGGGGTCGGAGACAGGGTTGACTTCCCCCGCAACAATGTGGAAAAGTGCGGCAATGTCATTGCCGTGTCCGAGCGGCACGAGCTGGCCGTACAGGCGGCGGAGCAGGCGGTTTCTTCCAT
>JAILON010000127.1 GCA_024690865.1 Treponema sp.
TATCACTTCCAGCAACGGAATCTACACGGACGAGGATCGCACCTACATCCAGGTTGAGGTCAGCTCTTTGATCGCTGAGATAGACCGCATCGCTTCCTGCGCGCAGTTCAACGGCTTGAACATGCTCACCGGACGCTATGCCCGTGGCACGGGTGAGAACACCCCCACTGCTTCTATGTGGCTCCACATCGGTGCTAACATGGATCAGAGGACCCAGGTTTACATCGGCACGATGACTGCTGCCGCTCTTGGAATCCGCAACGTCGGAACCGAAGAGATCATGACTTTGCAGACGCCGGAGGATGCCAACCGCGCAATCGGTACGCTCGATGAGTCCCTCAAGAGGATCAACAAGCAGCGCGCCGACCTTGGTGCTTACCAGAACCGCCTTGAGAAGACCGTCGAGGGATTGGATGTTGCAGCTGAGAACACTCAGGCTTCAGAGTCCAGGATCCGCGACACCGACATGGCGTACCAGATGGTCGAGTTCACCAAGAACCAGATTCTCACGCAGTCCGGAACGGCTATGCTGGCCCAGGCCAACGCACAGTCTCAGACGGTCTTGTCTTTGCTGAGATAGTATGGTATAATATAAGTGGTAGGGGCGGGGCTTTCTTTGAAAGCGGGCCCTGTCCTGCCGCTTATTGCGCGGCTTAGTTTTGTTCTAGAGGCACTTCTGCCTGTTCCAAATCTAATCCGTTCCAGCAAGAAGCACTCAGTCCCGATTTAGACGGGACATTGTTCTTTGACAAAACCCTTCCATGGGTTTGTAACAGTATAGACTGTTGCTATGTACTCTTACCTAGCATAGTAACAATTCCTGCTGTAATGGGTCTAAACGGAGGCCGGGGGCGCAAAAACCGGCTTCTGCCCGTACAAACCAGGCGTAAGGCATGATGTCTTATGTATAAAACCATGGAGGAAAATTTATGGTAATCAATCACAACATGAGTTCCATGTTCGCCAACAGGACTTTGGGACTCAGCAACGCTGACTTGCAGGTTAACATTGCAAAGCTCAGCTCAGGCGAGAAGATCAACAAGGCTGGAGACGATGCTTCTGGACTTGCAGTATCTGAGAAGATGCGTGCGCAGATCCGTGGCCTTAACCAGGCCAATAGGAATACGCAGAATGCCATCAACTTCATCCAGACGACCGAGGGTTATCTGAATGAGACGACCGACATCCTGCAGCGCATCCGCGAACTCTCCGTTCAGTCTGCCAACGGCATCTACACGGACGAGGATCGTATGCAGATCCAGGTTGAGGTTTCTCAGCTTGTCGCCGAGGTTGACCGCATTGCTTCTTCTGCGCAGTTCAATGGTTTGAACATGCTCACTGGACGCTATGCTCAGAACTCTGTTGCCAATGAGACGATGCTTTTCCACGTTGGTGCCAACATGGATCAGCGCATGACGGCTTACGTCGGTACTATGACCGCCCAGGCCCTCGGTCTCAGGACTACGCAGGGAACTGACGAAATCATGAGCCTTTCTACTCCTGATTCCGCAAACGTCGCCATCGGAACGATTGACAACGCACTCAAGCTCGTCAACAAGCAGCGTGCGGATCTTGGAGCCTATCAGAACCGCCTTGAGGAGACTTCTTACGGTCTCGGAATCGCGGCTGAGAATACTCAGGCAGCGGAGTCAACGATCCGTGATACGGATATGGCTTCTGAGATGGTCGAGTTCACCAAGAACCAGATCCTCTCTCAGTCTGGAACGGCTATGCTTGCTCAGGCGAACAACGCGTCTGACAACGTGCTTGCTCTGCTCCGCTAGAAGAGGGAAGGAAATGTACTTTGTTGAGAGGTAACTGGATGTCATCTTTTGACAAAGTACACGGAAAAGTGGGAGGGGTGCGCCCCCTTCCCCCTTTTTCAAAATTCAGGAGGAATTGTCCATGAATACAGCAATCAGTATGATTGGGCAGATGACGGCCACGGAAGGCCTGTACAAGACTCCAGCAGTATCTAAAGGTAAAAAAGCTTATAGCGGGAATCCGACGGAGGCCGTGTTAAGCAATTTTCCGAACAGTGCGGCTGAAGTTGCGGAAACTCTGTCTCAAAACATCGCCGACACCAAGAACAGCGTTGAGAAGGTTTTGAAGACTTCTGACGTTGTTTTGGGCCGAACATTGCAGTTTTCTGTAAACCAAGAGCTGGGTAGGATTGTAATCAAGGTTATCGATCCGAGCACTCAAAGTGTAATCCGGGAAATCCCGTCGGAAGACATGCAGAAGTTGCAGGCCTACTTGAGAGATGCGAGCGGTTTGCTTTTTGATGAGAATGTATAAACAACTACGCTGTCGTGAGGACAGCGTAGTTGTTGTTTTAAATAGACCTTGGATAAAACGGACGGGATTATGGCAGACGGATTGACTATACCTGGTGTTTCGGACAAGTACAAAACCAATGATCTCGTGGAGGCCCTGATGGAGGTCGAGCGGATTCCCCTGAAACGGGAGGAGTCCAACTTGGAAAAATATCAGGGCCAGCAGGACGCTTGGAGGATCGTGAACCAGAAGGTTTCCGCCCTCAAGGAGAGCGTTAAAAACCTTTATTCATTTGAAAATCCTTTTAACAGCAAGAATGCCAATTCCTCGGACGAGAGTGCCATTACGGCGGATGCCGACCGTGATGCGGACATAGGTGACTTCAAGATTGAGGTCCTCCAGGAGGCTACCTGCGACCGCTTTTTGAGCGGAAACATAGACAAGAACTATAAGGTCGAGGCTGGACGGTATGTTTTCGGCGTCGGCGACAAGACGATAGATTTCAACTGGAAGGGCGGAAAGCTGTCCGACTTCGTGAAGTCCTTGAACAAGCGGGGGACGGACCTGTTGAAGGCGAGCGTCATAGGCGTGAGCAAGAAGGACAGTGCGCTCCTCATCGAAGGGCTCAAGGAGGGGGCGGAGAACAAGCTCGTCTTCAAGGAGAAGGCCCTCGAGTTCGCCAAGGCAATCGATATGGTGGGGGAGGCCAAGATGGAGACGACCAGCCTCTCCTCGTCCCTCATGGACTACAAGGTTCCGGCAACGAGCGATGCCGTGTCCCAGGCGGACATGCCCGCCCTGTCCAAGGGCGGCGTGACGATGCAGGACGGCAGCATTTCTATTCCCGCACGGAACGCGATAGAGATTCCGCTGGCCGCCGGCCTCAACGCGGACGGAAACCAGGTTGTCCAGTTTACCTTCAAGGCGGAGGAATCTGTAGACATAACCGAAAGCTACAACAACTCCCTTGCTAATCCAGACATGCCGGATGCGGGGAGCGTTACGTTCGGTGGCATAACGATCTACAACGAGCAGAGCGATGCCGCCTTGGATTCCGCGATGGTGAAGGTGGACAAGGTTCCGCTCAGGCCCATAGAGGACTCGAACTACATAGCGATACGGAACAAGGACGGATCTGAGGTTCCCATTGATATAAGCTCCCTTCCTGTGGATGAGGATGGGAACGTGACCGTTTCGATCTCCTTGGATGATTATCCGGATGCGGAAGGCTTGATTGTCCGCAATTCCAACACGGGCAAGGCCGTGACGATGGGCGTTCCCCAATCTTTCGATGCGGCACAGAGCAGGGGCTTCAATCCGAAGCATGCCATTTCCAACGCCGGGGATGCGACTTTGAAGTACGAGGGCATAACGATAACCCGTTCCTCCAACGACATAGACGACATTGTCCCTGAAGTAACCCTTCATGTCCATGACAAGACGGAGAGGCCTGCGACCATAACGGTTATGAGCGACAAGGATGCCGTCAAGAATGCGTTGATTACGTTTGTGGGCAATTATAACCAGGTTTTGGCCGAGATCAACATCCTGACCAGCAACAAGCCCGAAGTGATTACGGAGCTGGACTACCTTACGGATGATGAGAAGGAGAAGGCGGAGGAGAAGCTGGGCATGTTCCAGGGGGACTTCACCTTGTCCAACGGCAAGTCCTCCATGCAGCGGATCGTGTCCGCTTCCTATCCCCATTCGGAGTTTGCCGAAATTACGATGCTCAACCAGATTGGCATTTCAACGAACGCCTCGACCAACAGCACCAGCTACAGCGCTTCCCGCCTGCGGGGCTACCTTGAGATCGATGAAAAGAAACTGGATGCCGCTATAGACAACAATCTGGACGACATAAAGAAGCTGTTTGGATTTGACAAGGATGGGGACTTGATTGCGGACGACGGTATTGCCTATATGCTGGATAAGCAGGCTTCGTCTTGGGTTCAAGCGGGAGGAATCATTTCGTCCAAGATGAGTACCTTGAACACGCAGATTGAGAGCTCCAACAAGAAGATTTCGGAGCTGCAGGTCCAGTTGGACAAAAAAGAAAGCAATCTAAAGGCCAAGTACTCCAATATGGAGGGGACGCTCAACAGTCTTGAAAGCCAGCAGAAGTCCATAGAGAACAGTTTTAAGAACAGCTCTGGCAATAAATAGGGGATGGGGGATAGAGATGCACTTGAAGGTAAATGGGAATGATATAGACGTGACGCTTGAGGACGAGAAGACCGTCGGCGATGTGCTGAAGTCCTTTGAGGACGAAGCCTCCCAAAACGATGCGACTACGGTTGGAATCGTGCTGGACGGTGAGGTCGTTTCTCCAGATCGCTTCGATGCAGTTTTGGACCGGCCTCTGGAAAACGGGACTTCCCTGGAGCTGACCGTCCTTTCCAAGGGGCAGTTGGTGCAGTCCTTGAAGGATATTTCTGCGAGAATAGGCCAGTTGAAGCTTGATGAAATTCCCGTCCTCCTGCAGGGGGGGAAGGACAAGGAGGTTGCGTCGATAATAGACGGTCTTGCTTCCGACTGCAACGATTTTTTCCATACGGCGACGATGAGTTCCCTTTTCCCGGAAGTCTATGGCAAACTGACTGTAGAAGGAGCCAGTTTTATTGACTTCTTTAAGGATTTCCTGCCTATTCTTTCCGATTTCAAGGATGCCATGGAAGGAAATGACACCGTGACGGTTGGAGATTTGGCGGAATACGAGATAGGGCCTCGGTTGAAGGCCGTTATGCAGGCTATAGCGACTTTATGAGTGGAGGCTGGTTCAAGAAGTCCCCGCGGCCTCGTCGCAATGGGCTTCTTGAAACTGGTCCCAATCCACCGTATGAACCGTACTGATATGGGGCCTTGCGGGCTTTGTTCAAAGGCAACGGGCTTTTGGAACTGACTTAGTGGACTTTTCGCTATGCGACAGTCTGTTTCCTTCCGATTTTTATATTAAGGGGTAGAATATGCCGTTTTTGTATGCGAACTTGCTCTTGGATGTTGAAAGGAAGCCCGGTGTCAACAGCTATATGTATGCGGTTATTGGAGTCGTTGTCTGCATAATCGTTGGGGCTACTTTTATTGGGCTTGTTCTTGCCAAGATTCGGGCCGCACAGAAACCCGACAACTGGCTTGAGGTGAATAAGGATAAGCCGACCAAAAAAGAAAACATCAACAATGTCGCCCAGCTTGCGAATCTGAATGCCGAAGAGAAGCGCATTCTGGAAGCCATGTGCAAGAAATTCAACCCGAGGAACTTGGAATACCTGATTCGCGACAAGGATTCCATACGGGACCTTTTTCAGAAGCAGTATGAAGATATGAAGCTTGCCCGGGAGGACGAGGAAAAAATGCAGTCCTTCTTTGAACTGCAGTACAAGATCGACCGCGCACAGGCGAGCCTTACGATGATTTCAAATGCCAAAGCCATCCCTGTTGGCCAGAAGTTCACCTATATGGACGGGGACAAGCAGCAGTGGACGTTGACTTTGGACAGGATAGATTCTCAAGGCATCGTGATTTCCATCCCCCAGCAGCTCTACATGAGCGATAAGAAGGCGGCTCCCTTGTCGAAGTTTGTCGTGACCTTCAAGAGTGACCAGGGCCTGTCCTATGCTTTGTTGACGCGGGTCGTCAGGTACGAGGAGGAGAAAAGCGGAAAGTTTATCCTTATTGCGTCTTCCAACAGCACGTTGACTGCTGCCCAGCGCCGTACTTCCAAGCGCCGTTCCTTTGTCGTTCCATGCAAGTTTTCATCCGTCAAACCTATCAAGCAGGGCGGGGCGGTGAACTATGAGATTGGTGAAAAGATGTATGACGGCAAGATGCATGATATTTCAACAGGTGGATGTCGCTTTGACTGTCAGATTCCGATAAAGCAGGGGCAATACCTGAATGTTGAGTTCAGCATCGGGGACAAGGGGCCCTTCCAGGTCATAGGATATATCGTCTTGACTACGAAGGGGACGGATAAAGACAGTCCTGCCTATGTCCTCCATGTGAAGTTTTTGGATATCGATATTGCGGTCAAAAACAAGATCGCAACGTATGTATACGAATATGATTGAGATTTTGGGGGACTTCGAAAAAGAGCAGGCTTTTTTTGAAGTCCTATTGTTTTCAATGAAATTTTATGATAGAATATAAAAATGCAAGTGGCAGAGATTAAGTCGATTTCAAAAGATGATGGCTATATTTACTATATAAACCGCTATAAGGCAACGGCTGTAATCGAATACCTTTCAAAAGAGGCGACCTTCCCATTTTCCTTTTATGTAGAGATAAATCCGTTGGGAATGCGGTCGTATCATGTAAACGACTTGCCGAGAGATCTTGACTATCCGCTCCTGCCCATCAGGAAGGCCCTTAAAGAATATATCATAAAAATGGATAAGAACCGCGAGTTGCCATGACTGGCGAAGAGTGTATTTTCATTGCGAGGTCGGAGGAAGAGACCATTGTCCTTGGGGAAAAGATTGGCCGTCTTCTAAAGCCGGGGGATGTCATTGCCATGACCGGGACCTTGGCTGCCGGCAAAACCACGATTACGAAAGGCATTGCGAAGGCTTTGGGCGTGGAAGATACCGTGACAAGTCCTACGTTCTGTCTGATAAGCGAATACGAGGGGACTGGAATGCCCCTTTACCACATAGATGCCTACCGCCTGGAAGGAGAGGAGGATTTCTTGAACCTCGGGGTTGAGGAAATGCTCTATGGGCGGGGTGTATGTGTCATTGAATGGAGCGAGCGGGTTGGCTCCTGCCTGCCCAAGAAGACGATCCACTTGTCCCTGCTTCCCTTGGAAGATGGAAGCAGGAAGATAACGATACGAAACTGGAACAACGGTACAATCGAATGAAAGCCCTTGCCATTGACTGTGCGGTTTCAAAAATCGCCATAGCTTGTAAGAACGGTGACAATTCTGTAAAACTGGTGTACGACCTTGGAATACGGCAGTCGGAAAAATTGCTTCCTGCCATTGACTTCGTGCTGAAGGAGCTGTCTTTGCTTCCTTCCCAGCTGGATTATTGCAGCCTTACCGTGGGGCCGGGGTCGTTTACCGGTCTGCGTCTGGGGCTGAGTACGCTGAAAGCCATTAATCTGGCCTGCGGAACTCCCGTCTATGGAATAGGCAGCCTGGAGGCCTATGCCTATCAGTATTCATCGGGGAGGGAAAGCGTCATAAGCGTCATCGAGGCAAAAGAGGACGAGTACTTCTTCCAGTTCTTTCATGGTGGGAAGCCTTTGACAAAAGTCGATTACGGAGATACGAAGGGGATAGTCGGCCGTTTGAGCCATGAAGGGGTTACCCTCGTTGCCGGGCCGGGAACGGAATCCTTTTTGGAAGGGGCCTGTGGAATGGATCCCCTGCTGTCGCTTGAAGGCTTCGGTTCTGGAGGAGACTGTACCTGCGGGCTGTTTGCCTTGGCGGAAAAGATGGTTGCTGCAGGTGAGAAGCCATTGGAGGACTATGACGGTCCCATCTACGCACGGAAAAGCGAGGCCGAACTGGTACTTGAGGCCAAAAACTCTGCTTCGAAATAGGGCGTGTCCGCCTCTTTGCCGGGGCTGGGAAAAGGGATGATATCAAGTCGTTTCTGACTATGGCCTGATAAAGCGGCTCAATCGAAACGGCACACAGCCCCCTTGAAATGTTTAGCAATACTTCATATACTTCAATAAAATTAAAGAGATATTGCTGAGGTACGATTATGGGTAAGACAATTGCAGAGAAAATTTTTGATGCCCACCTTGTGGACCAGCCGTTCGAGGGAACGAACATACTCAGGCTGGACAGGGTGTTTTGCCACGAGATTACTACGCCAATTGCGATCAACGACCTTGTGGAGCGCGGCATGGACCGCGTCTTTGACAAAACGAAGATAAAGGCCGTCATTGACCATGTAAGCCCGGCCAAGGATTCGAAATGCGCTACCCAGGAGAAGATCCTTCGCGACTGGGCCAGACGCCACGATATAGCGGATTTCTATGACATTGGAGACAATGGCGTGTGCCATGCGATATTCCCAGAGATGGGCTTTGTCCGCCCGGGATTTACGGTCATTATGGGCGACAGCCACACCTGCACTCACGGTGCCTTCGGTGCTTTCGCGGCCGGTGTCGGCACGACGGACCTGGAGGTCGGCATCCTGAAGGGGGTCTGCTCCTTCCGCACGCCCAAGACAATAAAGTTCGTCTTGAATGGCAGCCTCAAGAAGGGTGTCTATGCCAAGGACGTCATACTTTTCCTTATCGGCCAGATTGGTGTGAACGGCGCGACCAACTGCGTCGCCGAGTTTACGGGACCGGTCGTGGACAACTTTACTATGGAAGAACGGATGACCGTCTGCAACATGGCGGTGGAAGCCGGTGCGACGAGCGGCATTTGCCTGCCGGACGAAAAGACCGTGGACTACCTCTGGCCATTCATCCAGGGCGAGTACAAGAGCAAGGAAGAGGCCCTTGCTGATTACGGGAAGTGGCGTGACGATCCTGATGCCAAATATGAGAAAGTCCTCACTTTTGACTTGTCAAATCTCGCTCCTGTATGTACAATAAAGTATAAGCCCGACCAGATTAAGCCGATTGCCGAAATGGAAGGAACCAAGGTTGACCAGGTGTACATAGGCAGCTGTACGAATGGACGGATTTCCGACCTGCGTGTGGCGGCAGAGGTCCTGAAGGGAAAGCATCTGGCCAAGGGGGTGCGGGGAATTGTCTCGCCCGCCACGCCCGGCATTTATAAGCAGGCTCTTGACGAAGGACTGATCAAGGTCTTCATGGATGCAGGTTTCTGCGTCACCAACCCGACCTGCGGTGCCTGTTTGGGAATGAGCAACGGAGTGCTTGCTGAAGGCGAAGTCTGTGCTTCCACGACGAACAGGAACTTCAACGGGCGCATGGGCAAGGGCGGTATGGTCCACTTGATGAGTCCTGCTTCGGCAGCGGCTACTGCGATAAAAGGGACAATAACGAATTCACCCCTCTACGAGGGATGAACATACTACGGGCAGCTCAAAAAATGAAAAGAGCACGTTTTTCGGGTTGCCGTTGCTATTTCTTCAAAAAGTGAGGAAAAACGATGAAACAGTTTGGAGGAGACGTTCTCTTTCTGGATCGTTCCGACATCAACACGGACGAAATCATCCCCGCCAAGTATTTGACGGAGAACACGAAACAGGCCTTGCAGCCTTACCTGCTGGAGGATTTGAAGCTTGACGGCTTCAATCCCAAGACGGACGTTGCCGGAAAGAAGGTCATTATAACGCGCGAAAACTTCGGCTGCGGATCGAGCAGGGAGCATGCGCCCTGGGCCTTGGAGGTGAACGGTATATACTGCGTCATCGCGGTCAACTTTGCCCGCATCTTCAGGCAGAATATGTACAACTGCGGGCTGCTTGCTCTGGATATGAGCAAGAGGGACATAGACGATATGTTCCGCAGCTTCGCCAGCAAGGACACGACCTGCAAGATAGAGCAGAAGGAGGACGGAACATGGAAGGTCAAGCTGATTGCCGGCTCCCTTTCTACTTCCTATCCTTTCAAGTTGGAAGGCTTTGAGAAGGCCCTTATAGAGAATGACGGCTGGATAGGCTACGCTGACAAGAAATATTGATTCTTTCGGCTGCGCTTAGTGCGTTCATGCCGGGTTTCGTCTGGCGTGGAGCCCCTGCTCCGTGGTGGAGGCGGGGCTTTTTTGTTGTCGCTGTCTTATCTGCGAGCTAGTCGGGCCGCGGGGGTGCCGGACGGGAGACCGACCGCTGGGATGCCCATCATCCCGCTGCCTGTCTGCCTAGCTCGTGCGGCTACCGGGCCGTGGGGGTGCCGGACGGGAGACCGACCGCTGGGATGCCCATCGCCCCGCTGCCTGTCTGCCTAGCTCGTGCGGCTACCGGGCTGCGAGCGTCATGTGGGATGCCCATCGCCCCGCCGCCCGATAGACAGGCTGCAGGGTAGCATGCCGTTACAGGAGCGCGAACTGGGAGGAGTAGAGCTTGTAGTAGGGGCCGAGCTTTGCCATAAGCTCGTAGTGAGAGCCCCGCTCCACGATTTTCCCGTGATCCACGTAGAAGATTGTCCCGCAGTTCTTTATCGTCGAAAGCCGATGGGCGATGATGAAGGAGGTTCGGCCCTTTAGCAGCTTGTTCAGCCCTCGCTGGAGCAGCAGCTCGGTCTCGGTGTCGATGGAACTGGTTGCTTCGTCCAGAATCAGTATCCGCGGGTCGGCGAGCAGGGCACGGGCAAACGAGATGAGCTGCCGCTGGCCCACGCTGAGCCGTGTCCCACGCTCGTTGACTTCGGTCTGGTAGCCGTCCTCCAGCTGCATGATGAAGTCGTGGGCGCAGACCGTCTTGGCCGCCTGCATCACCTGCTCGTCGCTCGCCTCCATGTTGCCGTAGCGGATGTTGTCCATGATTGTCCCCTTGAAGATGAAGCTGTCCTGCATCATCACCCCCATCTGGGTGCGGAGCGAGCGTATCGTCACGTCCTGCAGATCGTGCCCGTCCACCAATACCTGCCCGGACTCCGGGTTGTAGAAGCGGCTCAGGAGGTTCACGATGGTGGACTTGCCTGCTCCGGTCGGGCCGACGATGGCGACGGACTCTCCCGGCTCCACGGTGAAGTTGATGTCGTCCAGCACGCGCTGGCCTTCGTCATAGCTGAAGCAGACGTTCTTGTATTCTACCTTGCCGGTTACTGGTGGCAGGGTGGACGCGCCCTCCCGGTCTGTGATCTTGACCGGCTCGTCAATCGTCTCGAAAATCCGCTCCACGTAGGAGACCGCCGTCAGCAGGTTGTTGATGAAGTCCGCGAGGGTCGTAATCGGCTGCCAGAAGCGGCTGATGTAGGCGGTGAACGCAACCAAGGTACCGACGGTCACTCCTGAAAAGCCCGTCATAATCCAGCGGACCCCCAGGACCAGGGCGGCCGCGTTCGTCGCTGTTGAAATCAGTTGGACAAAGGGGCCCATCAAGAAGGAGACCGTGACCGCATGCATCCAGGCCTTGCGGTAGGAGGCGGACAGGTTGTCAAAAATCCTGATGTTCTCCTCCTCGCGGACGAACGACTGGGTAACGCGGATGCCGTTGATGCTTTCCGAGATGTAGGCATTCAGGTTGGACTGCTTGTTGCTCTGTTGCCTCCAGGCTTTGCGCTGGTATTTCTTGAGTATGAATACGTAGGCGATGAAAACCGGCAGTCCGCAAAGGACCACGAGGGTCAGCGGCAGATTTATTGTGAACATGAAGATGATGATGAAAATCAGCGAGCAGAGGTCGGTAACCGTGTTGACCAGGCCGTTGCTGAGCACATCGGAGAGGTTGTTCACGTAGTTGACTATGCGGACTTGAATTTTGCCGTGGGGCCGGGAGTCAAAGTAGCTGAAGGGTAGCTTGAGCACGTGGGTGAACAAGTCCTTCCTCAGATCATGCACGATGCCCTGTCCGATTTTGGTCATGATGTTTATCTTGACTTTGAGCGCAAGTGCCGTGAACGCCGAGATGCCGAGCGTTGCCAGGGCAAGCATGATGATTTTGCGGAAGTCCTTGTTTGGAATGCATTCGTCCATCACGATTTTGAGGAAGTAGGGGTAGAGCATCCCGAGTGCCGCCGTCAGCAGCATCAGGAGGGTGATGAATGTCATTGCCCCGGCGTGGGGCTTGACGTATTTGCCCAGCCGCCTGAGCTGACCGAAGTCATAGCTGTCTTCAAGATCCTCGTCAATGTCGTATCTATTCCGTGCCATCAGTTCTGCCTCCCGTCAAAGCCGTCGAATGAGCCAACAGACGGGGTGTTTCCCCTGTCAAATCCTTCATATCCGTCGAACGAACCGATGCGCGGGTCGTTCTCGCTTTCCTGTGCCTGCTCGAATTCCCCGTACTGGTGGTGGAAGACCGAGGCGTAGTAGCCTCCCGCCTTGACCAGCTCGTCGTGTGTACCCCGCTCTATTATCCTGCCGTCCTGCATGACCAGTATCTGGTCGCAGTCTTTGACGCTGGAAATCCGGTAGGCTATGACAAAAAGTGTCCTGTTGCCGGAGATGCTTTTGAGCGCGCCCTGTATCTGTGTCTCCGTTTCCATGTCCACCGCGCTCGTCGTATCGTCCAAGATGATAATCGGTGGATCCTTGAGCAGGGCTCGGGCGAGCGATATGCGCTGCTTCTGGCCGCCGGAAAGTCCTACTCCCCGCTCGCCGACCATCGTGTCGTATCCCTCGCTCATCTTGCGGATGAAGCCGTCCGCATCGGCGAGCTTTGCAGCCTGTTCCACCTTCTCGAAGGGGCAGGTGGGGTCGCCGTAGGCAATGTTCCCTTCTATCGTGTCGCTGAAAAGGAACACGTCCTGCATGGCCATGCCGATGTTGGCCCGGAGATTCCTCATGTCCATCTGTCTCACGTCCGTGCCGTCAACGAGGACGGCCCCGGCAGATACGTCGTAGAAGCGGCAGAGCAGGTTCATTACCGTCGTCTTGCCGCTGCCTGTTCCGCCGATGATGCCGACAGAATGTCCTTTCTGCACCGTAAACGAGACATCGTGCAGGATTTCTTCTCCGTCTGCCTTGTAGCTTACGTGGTCGAATTCTACGTTGCCGTCAATCTGGCTTTTTATGACCGGGCTGGCGGGCAGCTTGATGTCTGGCTCCACTTCGTAGGTCTTGTAAATTTTGTCGATCGATGCCTTGAAGCGCATCGCGTCGTTGATCAGCCAGCCGAGCATGCGGAGGGGATTGGTCAGCATCCAGAGGTAGCCGTTGACCGTGACGAAGTTGCCGATGGTCATCTCTCTGTGGATTGTCAGCCAGCCGCCGTATATCATCAGGATGACGTTGACGACCGTCCCCAGGAACTCAAAGATGGGGACATACTTCTGCCAGATTTTTGATGCGTTGATTTCACTTTTCCTGAAGGCCTCGTTCTCCTTCTCGAACCTGTTCAGCTCAAAGGCTTCCTTTGCGAATGCCTTGACGACCCGGTTCGCCGCGATGTTCTCTTGGACGTAGGCGTTCAGGCTGGAAAAGCACTGGCGCACGACGGAGAAGGCCGGCCCGACAGCCTTCATCTGCCTGTAGACGAAGAAGGCGCTGATGGGAAGGACTGCGACGAACATCAGGGCCAGCTTGACGTTGACGAAGAAAATCATGATAACCGCCGAGACGAGCCATATCGTGTTGCGGAAGATGTTCATGATGACGAAGGCGACGAAGTGGCGGACGGCATCCATGTCCCCCGTCTGACGAGACATCAGGTCGCCGGTCCGGTTCTTGTTGTAGAAGGCGAAGTCCTCCCTGAGCAGCTTGCGGTAGACCGCATCCCGCATGTCAAAGAGAACCCCCTGGCTTGCCCGCTCGATGAGGAGGAGGGCGAAGTACTGGAAGGACTCGCGGAAGATGCAGACTCCCAGCAGAACCGCCATGCACACGGGGAGCAGCTGGTACTGGCCGCCGACAATCACGTTGTCCACGACGTAGCCCGAGACCTTCGGGTTTATGACCGCCATGGCCGAAACGACCGTAATGATGATGAGGCCGACTGTCATCTTGCCTCTCTGCTTTTTGAGAAAACCATTGAACCAAGAAAGTGATGTCATAGCCCCTCATATTGCCTTATAACTAAAAAAAGTCAAGGGAAATCGAATAGTAAAGTAAAAAAAACAG
The DNA here is from genome assembly GCA_024690865.1 of Treponema sp. Classification (GTDB taxonomy): domain Bacteria; phylum Spirochaetota; class Spirochaetia; order Treponematales; family Treponemataceae; genus Treponema_D. The sequence continues at coordinate 13,931 of JAILON010000127.1, forward strand.
TTTTTTATGGGAAACGGAGCGGGAGGTGTCCGGCAGGTAAAGCAGGGGCGGCTGATTTGGCGGAGTGCCGGCCTGCTGAACTTCGGGCGGGAAATAAAGTGGTGCACAAAAAAAAACGCCCCTTTCCGGGGCGTTTCTGGCGCAGTGGGAGCACGCACTAACGCGCGTATTCAATGATACGGGTCTCGCGGATCATCGTTATCTTGATCCGGCCGGGATACTGCAGGTCGTCTTCAATCTGCTTGGCAATGGACTTGGCCAGCTCTTTGACATGCTCGTCGGAAATCTTCTCGTTGTTGACGAGTATGCGAAGTTCCCGTCCTGCCTGTATCGCATAGGCCTGTTCAACACCGTCAAACCTGCGGGCAGTTGCCTCAAGGTTTTCAAGCCTCTTGACGTAGTTGTCCACAGTCTCGCGCCGTGCTCCCGGACGGGCCGCGCTTATTGCGTCGGCAATCTGGACGAGCACTGCTTCCAGCGTCTGTGGCTCCACGTCGTTGTGGTGGGCGGCAATCGCATTGACCACGCGGGGATCCTCGCCCATCTTGCGGGCCATCTCCGCGCCCATTTCGGCATGGTTCTGGTCGCTGTCAACCTCGGCACCTTTGCCTATGTCGTGCAGGAGGGCTGCGCGCTTCGCGAGTTCCCTGTCGCATCCGATTTCGGCTGCGAGCATGCTGGCAATCTCCGCCACTTCCTTTGAGTGGGTAAGGACGCTCTGCCCGTAGCTTGTACGGAAGTAGAGGCGGCCTATGGCACGAACGCCTTCCTGGCTCATGTTGTGGACACCAAGGTCGAACAAGGCCTTTTCGCCTTCCTCGTAAATCTTCTGCTGTATCTCACGGGTGACTTTCTGGACGATTTCCTCAATGCGCGACGGATGAATGCGTCCGTCCGTTATGAGTCGCTCCAGGGCCTGCTTCGCTATTTCCTTACGCACAGGGTCAAAGCATGATATGACAACGGCTTCGGGTGTATCGTCGATAATGATGTCTACACCAGTGAGCGTTTCAAGCGTTCGGATGTTGCGTCCTTCTCGGCCGATGATACGACCTTTCATCTCGTCGCTCGGCAGCGAAACGGTGGCAACAGTATTGTCACCCGTCGTTTCTGATGCAAGCCGCTGCATTGCCGTTATGAGAATGCGCTGGGCCTTCTTTTCGGCAGCCAGCTGGGCCTCCTGGTCCACCTTGTTCAGCAGGGCTTGGGCATCATGCCGGGCTTCGTTTTCCAAGCTCTTGATGATGAGTGCCTTTGCCTCGTCACGGGTCAGTCCAGAAATCCGTTCCAATTCGGTGCGGAGGCTTTCCTCCTTCTGGCGCAGGCCCTCTTCCTTGCGGAGCATGGCGGCCTGCCTGTCGGCAGCTTCCTTCTCCTTCTTGTCATACTCCTGGCTTCTCTGGTCCAAGAGTTCCTCTTTCTTCGTCACGCGCTTCTCGTAATCTTGAATTTCCTTACGACGATCGCGGTTCTCCCTTTCCTGCTGGGCTCGATCCTGAATGAGTTGTTCTTTTGCTTGCAGCTGGAACTCTTTTTTGAGAGCTTCAGCTTCTTTTATAGCATCCTGTTTAACGCGTTCGGCTTTTTGCTCGGACGCGGAAAGTTGAAATCTGGCATAAATCCAGCGAATAGTCCATCCAAGAACAATTCCCGCAATAGGGAGGATTATGTATGGCAACAGCAATTGCATATACACCTTCCCCAGTTTGTATAGAATTATTCTTTATAAGAATAGAATATTGCGGGAATTATGTCAAGTTGCTTTGCCGCAATCGCACCCAATCGGGACCCTGGCCGCAATCGTACCCAATCGGGACTTTGCAAAAAAAATCCCCTCCCGGCGGGCCGGAAGGGGATTTGGGATGTCAGCATACCTGTCGGCAGGCATACGCCCAAGTTCTGTACGGGCCCGGACACCTTAGCGTGCCGGAACCCTGCGGACCGCTCAGCCGACCGTGACAGTCAGCTCAAGCTCCTTGACCCCGGCGTTCGCCGTGACGACGTTGCCGGTGACCTTGCCCTTGGAAGCATCCTTGAGGGCAATCTTGACCTCTCCCTCGTTGTTGTTGTTGACAACGTGGATGCGGTACTCGGTGCCGCGGAACTTACGGGTCATCTCCGCCGTCGTGATGTGGGCGGGCAGGCGGGGCTCCACGACGAGGCCGTCATAGTCCGGGCGCAATCCGCAGATGTACTGGGAGAGTGCGACGAAGTTCCATGCCGCCGTTCCCGTGAGCCAGCTGTTCTTTGCCTCTCCGGCGCGGCGGGCTTTCTTTCCGGCAATCATCTGGGCGTAGACGTAGGGCTCCGTCCGGTGGATGTCGGAGATGTCTTCCAGGAATGCCGGGGCAATCTTGGTGTAGTGCACCCATGCGTCCTCGGGGCGGCCAGTCTTGACCTCTCCGATGATGACCCAAGGATTGTTGTGGCAGAAGATTCCTCCGTTCTCCTTGTATCCCGGCGGATATGAGGAGACTTCGCCGAGTTCCACGTGGTAGACGGAGTAGGGCGGCTCCACGATGCAGATGCCGTACTTGGAGTCCAGGTACTTCTTGGTGCTGTCAAGCGCCTTGGCGGGCAGACCCTTGTCGGCTCCGATCTGGGCCATGCTTCCGAAGCCCTGGGTTTCGATGAAGATCTTGCCTTCCTCGCACTCCTTGCTTCCGATCTTGTGGCCGAAGTCGTCGTAGGCGCGGAGGTACCAGTCGCCGTCCCATCCTGCGGTGCAGATGGCTTCCTCCATCTTCTTGCAGATGGCCTCGGCCTTCTTGGCCTCCTCCTCCTCGCCCATGATGCGGCACATCGCCGCATAGTCCGGGGTGACGAAGACGAACATCTGGGCAATCATGACGGATTCGGCGTTCTTGCCCTCCTTGTTCGTACAGGTCTGGAAGGAGTCGTTGGGGTTGGTAGAGAAGCAGTTCAGGTTCAGGCAGTCGTTCCAGTCCGCGCGCCCGATCAGCGGCAGCCCGTGCGGTCCCATGTGATTCGGGATGTAGTTGTAGGACCTCTTGAGGTGCTCGAACATCGTCGCCTTGTTGGTCTCGCTGTTGTCGAAGGGAACGTCCACCTTGAGGAAGTCCGTGTCACCGGTCTCGCGGATGTAGTTGCCCACGCCGAGCACCAGCCAGAGCGGGTCATCGTTGAAGTTGCTTCCGATGTCCGCATTGCCCTTCTTGGTCAGCGGCTGGAACTGGTGGTATGCGGATCCGTCCTCGAACTGGGTGGCGGCTACGTCGTAGAGCCTCTCGCGTATCCTGGACTGGGGCATCTGGTGCGCCGCGCCGAGCATGTCCTGGCTCGTGTCGCGGAAGCCCAGTCCGCGTCCGATTCCGCTCTCGAAGTAGGAGGCAGAGCGGGCGAAGTTGTAGGTGACGACGCACTGGTACTGGTTCCACACGCTCATGCGGTCAAGCTTCTCGTCCCCGGTCTTGAGGACAAAGTGGGACATGGTCTCGTCCCAGAACTTCCTCAGCGCGTCAAAGGCTTTCTCCACCTTCTCCTTGCTCGAGAACTTCTCCTGCAGGGCATAGGCCTTCTCCTTGTTGATTATCTTGGAGTAGGGGTTGGTGCAGAGCAGTCCGGGCTTTGCGTCCTTCTTGTCCAAGTACTTCTTGCTGTCCTCGTTCTCGATGTAGCCCAGGACGAAGACGTAGGTCTTGCTCTCGCCCGGTTTGAGCACGCATTCCAGCCGGTGGCTCGCGATGGGTGACCATCCGTCCGCGACGGAGTTGCCCGCCTTGTTGTTCACGATGCTGTCCGCCGTGGACAGGTCGTTGTGCAGGCCCAGGAAGGTCTCGCGGTCGGTATCGAATCCGGCGACGGGGGCATTGACCCAGTAGAAGGTGTAGTGGTTGCGCCGCTCGCGGTACTCGGTCTTGTGGTAAATCGCGCTGCCCTCGACTTCGACCTCGCCCGTGGAGAAGTTCCTCTGGAAGTTCGTGCAGTCGTCCTGCGCGTTGTAAAGGCACCACTCGATGAAGGATGTGACTGAAATCTTCTTTGTCTCAAGGCTGTCGTTGGTCAGGGTCAGCTGCTCAACCTCGCAGTTCTCGCCGTTGGGAACCATGTAGAGCGTGTCGGCGCGGAGGGAGTTCTTGGAAGAAGAAATCTTCGTGTAGCCGAATCCGTGGCGGCACTCGTACGTGTCAAGCGGGGTGTTCATGGGCTTGAATCCGGGGTTCCAGACCGTCCCGTTGTCATTTATATAGAAGTAACGACCGTTGTAGTCCAGGGGAATATCGTTGTAGCGGTAGCGGGTCAGGCGGCGCAGGCGTGCGTCCGTATAGAATGCGTATCCGCCTGCAGTATTGGAAATCAGCGAGAAGAACTTCTCGTTTCCAAGGTAGTTGATCCACGGATAGGGTGTCAAGGGGTTGGTTATGACGTACTCGCGCTGGGCATCGTCAAAGTGTCCGAATTTCATGCTTCCTCCAAAAAACTCTTGGTTAAATGTGCTAGGTTTATTCTAGCACGTAATGATTTTTGTGTAAAGTTTAAAAAAAAGTGGTAAAAAAGTGTCGAAAATGCCCGTGCTACTCCTCAATATAGGTGTCTTTTAATGATAATATTCTGATATTTTTCTCTAACGTTTTCGTAAATGCCCCTCCGGCCCCATCGTTGCCCGCGCCTTCCTGTCCATAGCTGCTGGGGCTGAATGATATGGTCTTTGCCCTGCCGGGAATGAGCGTAAACATGTTGTCGGAAAAGTAGCCCCTGCTTCCGGCACGTTCCAGCGAGACATAAAATGCGGGCTTGTCGCTTGAAAGCGAAAGTCGGCCGTCAGGAAGCGGTTTTACCTTAATGGATGCCTTTTTGAGGGAACATCGTTTCCACTTTTCCAAAAAAAGCGTATCGTCTGTATCCGTTTTGCAGGATGCGGATTCCGCCGTCATCCTGCCGTATATGAAGCAGTCCGAGCTGCCCGTCCCTGCCGGCAGGATCTTTTGTATCTCGGCCGTACTGCTGTTCCAAAGGCAACGGGCCTTATCGCGTTCCAGTTCCACTGGCCCCAGCGTCCTGCAGGACAGCAGCTGTCCGTCCATGGTGAACAGTTCGAGCGTCAGTTCCGCCGTGATCCGTTCCTCCCCCTCGTTTATGACGTAGGCGTAGAGTTTTTCGTCCTTCTTGAACAGGGAAAGGCAGACTGGGGCGAAGAACTTTCTGGCCGCATAGTGGGCCAGCTTCCATTTTCCTGAGTATTCCAGGGATGACCATGAGGTGACCGGCCACACGTCGTTCAGCTGCCAGTAGATTGCGCCCATGCAGCGGGGGCGCAGGCTCCTCCAGTACTGTACCGCCGTCTTGAGCGCGAGCGCCTGCTGCAGCTGGCTCAGGTAGAGGACCGATTCCATCACGCTGCCGGAGGGATTGCCCGCCGGACTGGGAACATCGGCTTGTGCTACGCCCGTTGGGCCGCCCGTTGGACCGTCCGCTGGACAGCCTGACGGAGAGCCCGTCGGGAACCGGAAGTAGCGGGAGAAGTTCTCCAGTATGATGGAATTGCCGCTGGGAGAGCGCTGGTGGTATTCCATGACGGGATCGCTCAGGTTCGTGTGCTCCCTGCTCGTGAATTCCAGCAGGCCCTCCATGGAGGGGAAGCTTTCGTAGCCGAACTCGCTGACGAAGCGGGGCTGTATGGACATGTATTTTTCCATGTCCTCCTTTCCGTGCCAGACGCTCCAGAAGTGCATGTCGCCCTGGCTGTCGTCCAGCCAATTGTTGGCGAAGGCATTTTCTCCTGTCCCCGCGCAGGGAGAGCTGGGCCACCAGGTCCTTGTGGGGTCGCAGCACCGGACGGTGCGTTCCACCGTATCGTGGTTCAGCCTGTCGTAGTCCAGCAGGTAGAGGTCCCGGTTTTTCCTGCTTTCCTCGTACCAGGTGAGTGCGCCCAAATTCTCATTGTTGCCGCACCAGACCGCCAGGCTGGGATGGTGCTGGAGCCGGTACACGTTGTCCTCCAGCTCTTTTTCGACGCTGGCCAGGAAATCCCCGCTTGAAGGATAGAGGGAACAGGCGAAGGCACAGTCCTGCCAGACGATGATACCCAGCTCGTCGCAGATTCCGTAGCACAGGTCGCTTTCGTACTGCCCGCCGCCCCAGAAGCGCAGGCAGTTCATGTTGGCCTGGACGGCGCTCTCAAGGAAGTAGCGGTAGCGGCTTTCCGTCCAGCGTGCGGGCAAGGCATCGACGGGGACGAAGTTTGCCCCTTTGGCGAACAGGGGCCTTCCGTTCAGCTCAAAGTATATGCCCAGTCCCGGGCTGTCCCCTCCTTCTTTCACGCAGCGAAGGGTGAGCGACCTGAAGCCGATCTTCCGTTCTATGGACGCACCGGACGCGCCGGAGGCTCCGGAGCCACTGGAAGCGCCGGACGCGCCGCCGCTGCTTTTGACGCTGAGCGTGTACAGCTCGTTGCGCCTGGGCTCCTGTCCTGCCGCGACTCCATGCCCGTTCAGCTGGTCCGCGCTTTTCCAGAGTACGGGGGACTGCACGTCCATGGTGAAGCTGAAATCCCCGTCTCCGGCGGGAAGTTCAGTCGTGAGCGTCCGGTGGATTTCCACCCCTCTGCCGGACAGGTTCAGCTGGAATTCTTTTTTCCCGGCACGTTCCGAATGGCAGCGGACGCAGGCCGTGAGCCGCCATGTCCCGGACCAGTCGCCTTCGTTTACGGGCTCCGTCTGCACCGAGACGGATTTCATGAGGATATCCTCCGTGTCTTCCAGATAGATGTCTCCGTATATGCCGCTCGTCATGAGGCAGGGGCCCCAGTCCCAGCCCGCGGCGCACTGTATCCTGCGGACCAGATTCCGGTGCGGGGAAACCACGTCATACTGCGTGAAGGGGATGGGGTAGGGGAGGGACTTTGCAAGCCTGATGGCTTCGTTTTCGGCGGATGAAAAATATAGTTCTATTTCGTTTTCGCCGTCCTTCAGGTATTCGGTGACTTCAAAGTTCCAGATGCGGAAGTAGTTGTCCCCTTTTCCTGCCTCCCGGCCGTTTATCCTGAGCGTAAAGAAGGTGTCGGCACCTTCTATGTGCAGGTAGCTTGCCCGTGTGGATGCGTCCTTTTTCCATGTGAAGCTCCGCCTCATTACCCAGTCGCAGCGTCCTGCCCAGAGGGCCTCCTGCTCGTTGAAGGCGTAGTAGGGGTCCTTCATAAGGCCCGCCTGGATGAGCGCGCTGTAGTTGTCTCCGGGAACCGTCATCGTGACGGGCGGGATGTCCGGCATGGGGGAGGGGTCCGTTTCTTGCGCTGTAGCTGTGGCCACGTCCATGGCCATCTCCGTGGCTTTGGTCAGCGTCCATTGTCCAAGAAGTGAAAGTCTTTTCATAAGCTGTAGTCCCGGAGTCGGTTCCAAATATTCTGTGTGGCGAAGCCGCTCGGATTTCTTGAAGCCGACTCATCAGCTTTCATTCTATGGTATGGCGGAAAATAAAGCAAATTTAAAAAGTATTTAGGTAAAAAAAAGACACCGCCGGGGCGGTGTCTTTCTGGGCATCCCTGTTGGACGGAAGAAAAGCTATTCCCTTCCTGCCGTGATGGAGATGGAAGTATAGGACGTCGTGGTGCTTGAGCTGGTAATGTACTCGGTGCCATCGGCATCGGGCATGGAACCACCGGGAGCCACTCCTCCAGCCACGACGGTCTTTTCCGCCAGGCTCGCGCTGTCACCGGTCAAGCTGTAGGTGTCGGAAAAACGCTTGTCAAGCGGGTTCTCCGTTATTGCATTTCCATTGCTGATTATGATGCGCTGTCCCGCGAATACGGGGATAAGTCCGCCGCCTACGTCCTTGGTCTGGGAGAAGCCGGTCAAGGCTTTCCCGTCGGAGATGAAGTACTCGTCGCTGTTGCCTTTCACGGATTCCCTCGTCACTCCATCGCTCATTCCGACAAGTCCTTCCGTTACGTCCGTCTGGCCGTCGGCATAGCTGTCGAATTCCGTTCCACGGACGGAAGCCGTAGAAGCCGGCGTATGGACTTTGAAGTCATTCAGGTTTTTGCTGGTAGAGTTGACCTTGAAGGAAGCCTTTCCGGTGTCAACGTACACGGTCGTCTTTGTAACGTTCTTGTCCGTCCTTTCCACATCCTTGCGGGTGAGCTGCTCAACGGACATCCTTGTGAGGGGGGCGATGGTACAGACGGATTCACCGAGCTTAATCGTCGCATTTGAATTGAAGCCCGTGGAGATGATGGCACCCTCTTCAACGAGGTCGCCTTTCTCAAGGTCAACCCAGTCGTTGGCTCCCTTCTTCTGCATCTGAACCTTACCGGTGACGGACGTAACTTTTGCATCGACGGCAAAAACCGAAATGGCGCTGAAAGCCGCTAGCGTCAAACCCATCACAAATTTGATGTTCTTTTTCATAATGATACCTCCTAATTTTAAGGTCGTCATTAAAGTCTTAACCATAAGAACTATAGCACATTGTATGGCTAAAGTCTAGGAAAAGTTTTGTTTTGTTGTGAGAATTCGAAAAGCAGGGCTTTTCTCGTTTCCCGCCGGGATAATAACACAAATGAAAAGCTTTTGTAACTAGCTGGCGCGAAGTTTTTAGAAAAAAAACGTTTTTTTTGTGAAATTCGGCCTTAGAACGAGAAAACGCCTGTGATGGTGGCTCCCGTATTGTCATACGTCGAGTCGGTGGCAAGGAAACGGTAGGCCTTTACCTGGAACTGGAAGTCGGAAGTGCACTGCAGCTTCATCTCGCTGTAAATCTGCCAGCCCTGGTAGTCCACGATGTTCTTTTTATAGCTGAACAGCTGGTCCGTCCCGATGGTCACGAGGAACTCCTTTGTCGGTTTGAAGGAAGCCGATATGCCGTACTTTACAGCCGAATTGTGCTCGGGGCTGTAGCGCATATAGGAAATTGGGTTGCTGGTCAAGCCGTAGAAGGGATCATATATCCCGTTGTCCCCGGAAGCATATTTCAGCTCCGCAGAAAGGGCCAGGTTGTGGAAGTTCGTGAAGTAGGTGAGCTTGAGCTTGCTGAAGTTCGCCAATCCCTCGAACGCGGATTTGTTGTTGTCGGAATCCCCATACGTAGAGAAGGTGGTGGAAAAACTGTATATGAGGTCTGAGAAAATCAAGGGCCCGTAGAGGCCGCCTGTTATATAAAAGCGGTCGAACTCGTCTTCAACCTTGCTTGGACCTTCGGTGCTTATGGCCAGGCTTGCCTCCAGATAGGCGGTCTGGTTTGCAAACAGGTAGGGGAAGGTCAAGTTTGCAGCCGAAACGAAGTAGGGGTCTGCCCAGATGTAGAACGACCTTCCCACGTCCGACATGACATCGCCCCAATCCACCTTGTTCATAAGGTCTGAAAGGCTCTTCGTGTTGATGGGCTTGACCTTGTTCACGTAGGTGCTGTAGAGGCTGTCCGTCAGCTGGCTGGTCCAGAAATTCATGCCGGTCGAGTTTATCATCATCGTGGTCCGGGAGTTCAGCAGTCCCGTATAGCCGCCGTAGACTCCAAACTGGACCTTGTTGGTGGCGTAACCGAGGTAGAGTCCGTCTATCTTCTGGTTTATGATGTCCCCGGTCTTGTCGGTGACGTTGAAGCGCCCTGCGGAAAGGGTGAATCCCCCCTTTGCATCCACCTTGTTGTAGTAGTAGCGGAGCAGGTCGATGTCCGGGATGAGGTTGATCATTGGAACCTCGTCGTAGCTGTTTTCCTGGGAATACTTCAAGGAAGCCTGCCCGGCAAGCCCGAACGTGGAATCTTCGACAAACGGCATGTCGAACCAGCCGATGAGCTTGGCGTTTGTAACCTGGTGGGCACTCCACCATCCCGGCTGCAGGAGTATGTCGAGGTTGCCCCAGACCGTGTCGTATCGTTCGTAGGTGCTGTACCTTCCGCCTCCGTTTCCTGCGGCTCCTCCAGAAAGGATGAACTGGGTGCCGGCTTCAAAGGCTTTGGCGGGCAGGGAACTGCCGATGAGGACAAGGGAAAGCAACAGGGATTTACCAATAGTATTCACGGTGCGCCTCATAATCTTCAATGGCCGAGCGGATCTTGCGTTCCTTGCTGTCCCGCTCATGATGCTCTATGCACCTTGTCACTATGTTCAGGGCCTCGTAGCCCGAAATGGTCTTTTCTCCCGTATAGTGCGTCGGTATGTACTTGAAGGCCTTCATCTCCTTCCAGGCGTAGTAGGGGCTCTTGAACAGGCAGTAGCCGATGCTGTCCACGACATACCACGTGCTACAGCAGATGTTGCAGAAGTTGGCGAGGGGGATGGGATCGTCTTCGTTTCCCAAGTGCTTTGCCTTGATCAGTCCGTTGTCCACCAAGGCGTCCATGGCTTCGCTGCCACTCGCAGAGTCGTTGACCAAATCCAGAAAGCTGGCGGCAAGGTAGCTCGCCTGCCCGTATGTGATCGTCTCGGAGTTCAGTATATCTGTTATGCGGTCCGCCGACTGCGCCCAGGAGCACACTCCCAGCAGGCTGAGCAGACCGACTAAAAGTCCTTGCCTCATAAAGCTCTCACTTTTTTCCCTATCCCATTCTCATTTTAGCAAATAGTCCAATAAAATGCAATATTCGGGATAGGGAAAACTACAAAAATCGTCGGGATAGGGACTGCCGCTGGCGACATGGAAGTAAGTTTTCATGAGAGAATTTTCCATAAAAAACGTATGGAGCGGGGGCCCAACGGGCGTAGGCCCCATAGCGAGCGTTTGATTGCCTCATGGTCATTGTGGAACTGTCCGCATTTGTTGAATATGCGTATGATATACATGCAATCTCGGCGAGCGTATGGGGACACCCAGCGGGAATACGTTTTTATACTGCGTACATTCGATAAGAACAGATTTCTATGCGGTGGAGACTCCAGGTCTTGAGCCTATTTCAATTTATAGGATATAATGAAGAAAGCGCCACAGATTCCGTTTTGGGAGATTATTTTGAAAAGCAAAGAAAAGGCAGAAAAGAAAGAGAAAAAAGAAAAGAAAAGCAAGGCAAAAAGCAAGATAGACAAGGCCTCTTCTGGAAAAAAGAGTTTCTTCCAGAAGAGGATGGACCTCTTCGTTCCCTTCGTCGTTGTCCTGGTATGCGGACTGCTCGCCTTCTGGGGCATCTTCGAGGGCATGGAGTTCCGTGTGTACGATTTGGAGCTTCAGGCCGGCCGTCCCGTGGACAAGACCGAAGAGATACTTCTCATAGACATTGACGACCTTTCCATAGACGATGTGGGCGTGTGGCCCTGGAGCCGCGATATTGTGGCGGACATCCTCATCAGGATGAAGGAATTCGGGGCGAGCGACATCGTATTCGATATTGAGTACCTGCAGAAGTCAAGCAGGGCACTCGTTTCCAACGCGGACAGCCTGATGGACGAGTCAATCGAGACCGCCCGTCAGAACCTCGGCTCCCTCATGGGGCAGTTCGCCGATGCCGCGACCTCCGGCATGTACTCCCCGGATGAGCTTTCGGAGATTTCCGGGCAGATGGGCGAGTATGTCGGCGCGTCGCTCGAGGGGGTCAGGGAGGCCGCCGCCTCAATCTCACGCGACAACGACGACTACCTGGCCCGTGCCCTGCAGTTCTTCGGCAATTCATGGATGACCGTGAACGCAGGCATGTCCTATGACCTGGACACGCCCGACAGCCTGCCGGATTCGGAGATGACCGAGGAGTACCGGCAGTTCGTCGAGGCACGCGAATGGACCGCAAAGCACTTCCTTCTGACCGGAGTGGGCGACCCTGCCGGCTACATTGAGAGCGGGAACGATGCTTCCATGAAAGAGCAGAAATCCTACCGCGGCTTCTATCCGACGCGTCTTGTCTTCCTTCGCTCCGCGAAGGGAGTGGGGGCGACGAACGTTATCGTTGACAGCGACGGAAGCCGTCGCCGGGTCGAGCTCATCCACCACCTGGACCCCTCCAAGAAGTTCTTCTGGTCCAAGGAGGGGAATGTCTGGCAGTCACATGATGCGGACACGGACTACTATGTGGGCCAGCTTGCCCTCAGGCCGCTCCTGAACTACCTGGACGTTCAGTCCCTGGAGCGCAAGGAGTTTTCCTTTATCCTGCGCGGGGCCAAGCTGCCCTCCCAGGACAAGCGGGTGGACATCCGCATACCGCTGGATGAGAAGGGCCGTATGCTGATAAACTGGGCCCACGATCTGTACGACAAATCCTTCAAGGAGCACGTCTCTGCGGCCTACGTCTACGAGCTGGACAGGGCTGAGGAGCGGATTTCCCAGAACCTCAGCAACGTCACGAGAATCCGCATGACCGATGAGGAGGGCTGGGATCTTCCATATTATACCGCCGCGAGCGAGATTCTGGACGAGTACCGGCAGATAGGCGAGATGAAGGCCAGCATGCTGAGCCGCTGCCTGGGTTACGATGATGACGGTACTGCAATCGGCGGGGGCATACAGGCCGAGGAATACGACAGCTACTTTGCCCTCAGGCAGGACTTCTATGGCAAGATCGGCCAGTACGTCGAGGCAGGCTTCAAGGACGGCGTGCTTTCACTGCTCGCCTCCCTGGACGACGGGGAGAACTCGGACAGCATAGCCCAGCTCTCGGAAGAGATGGGATGGGCCTTTGACGGGCTTGAGACCGACTACAGGACCTTCATGAGCTACTACGAGGGGCTTGAGTCCAAGTTCAGGAACTCCTTCTGCTTCATCGGAAATACGGCGACCTCCTCGACCGATCTGGGAGTCACCCCCTTCGAGCGGCGTTACCCCAACCTGGGAACCCATGCCAACGTCATGAACACGATAATCCAGCGGGACTTCATAACCCCGATTCCGGTCTGGCTGGGGCTGGGCTTCGCCTTCCTGTGTGCCTTCATGATAAGCTACTGGTGCCGTGATAAGAGCAACGGCCGCAAGAATGTCTACGGTTTGTTCTATATTATACTCCCGCTTTCAGTGATGATTGCCCTGATGTATTTCTTCAGGGTCTACATGCCGCTCTTTGCCCCCGCCATTTTCCTGCTTGTCACCTACATCGTCCAGGCAGTCATCAACTTCATCGCCGTCTCCCGCGACCGGAACACCCTGCGGCGCGGATTCGACGCATATGTTTCCCCGGAGGTCGTTAGCCAGATCGTCAAGGATCCCAGCCACCTGTCCTTGGGAGGCGCGAACAAGAACATCACCGCCCTCTTCTCTGACGTCAAGTCCTTCTCGGGCTTCACCGAGATGATCAACAACGAGGAGGGCGAGGAGAACGGAGCAGTCCGACTGGTCGAAATCCTGAACGTGTACCTTGGCTTGCTGAGCGACGCGATTATGGACAACCGGGGCACGATAGACAAGTACGTCGGTGACGAAATTGTTTCCTTCTTTGGTGCGCCTATCGACGACGAGTACAACGCCTTCAATGCCTGCGTCGCGGGCATCCGCATGAAGCAGGCCGAGGATGTCTACAACCAGAAGCACTTCTACACCGACCACGACATCCCCGCCCCCCTGCTTTCCCGCGTCGGCCTGAACACGGGCTACATGGTCGTCGGAAACATGGGCACGGTCAAAAAGCTGAACTACACGATAATGGGCAACAACGTCAACCTCGCATCCCGTCTTGAGGGTACGAACAAGGCCTACGGCTCTTGGATCATGTGTTCGGAGTCCACCTGGAACGCTGCCGACAAGGGCGAGAAGCAGGGCCTGCTCCTGTCCCGCTGCTTTGACTGCGTACAGGTTATCAACGTTAAGAAGCCCGTCCAGCTCTACAATATCCTGGGGCTCAAGTCCGAGCTGCCGCCCGAGCAGATAGAGGCTGCCCAGATTTTCAACGAGGGCATGAGGCTTTACCTGAACGGGCGCGACACGCCCGATGCGCCCAAGGACATCGCGGAAATCAAGAAGGCACTCTCCTTCTTCGAGCAGGCCAAGGCCTGTTTCCCGGACGACAAGTCCTCGGACACCTTCATCGACCGCTGCAATGACTACATCGCGAACGGCCTGCCCGAAAAGTGGGACGGCGTGTACGTCATGAAGAGCAAGTAGCGGTCTGTGGGCATGACATACCTGCTGCGGAAGCTTGCCGTCCTGCTCCTCACCCTCTTCCTGGTCTCCGTGGCCGTCTTCTGTGCGTTCCACGTCATTCCCGGCGACAGCGCGATGCTGATACTGGGAACGGAGGCGAGCGAGGAGAGCCTTGCCGCCCTGAGGCACGAGATGGGGACGGACAGGAGCCTCTTCGTCCAGTACGTCAGCTGGCTCGGCGGGATTTTCCGTGGCGACTTCGGCGTGTCGCTCAAATATTCAAAGGGGGTTGCGGAGCTGCTGAAGCCCCGCGTCATGCTCACCTCCATACTGGGGCTTCTGTCCCTTGCGATGGTCTTTGCTGTGGGGATTCCGTTGGGCCTCTTTGCGGGCTGGGCCAAGAATCCTGTGGTCAGGGCGCTCGCCGGGGGATTTTCCGTCCTGGGCATCTCGCTTCCCGGTTTCTTCCTTTCGCTCCTGCTCATCTGGGTGTTCGGCCTCTGGCTCAGGCTCTTTACGCCGGGGGCCGCCGTCAGCTTGGACGAGGACGCGGGCGCATTCTTCCGCTTCATGGTCTTCCCCGCCCTCGCCGTCGCCCTGCCCCAGATAGCCGTCCTGACAAAATATCTGGCGGCGGCGGTGAGGGAGGAGGCGACTGCCCCCTACGTGAAGGCTGCCAGGAGCCGGGGATGCGGCCCCTTCCGCGTCTTGACCTGCCATATATTCAAGAACGCCGTTGTCGCCGTCGTCCCCCTCTTGGGCATGATAGTGGGCAGCATCTTTTCCGGCAGCATCATCGTGGAGCAGGTCTTCGGCATTTCCGGCGTGGGCCGCCTGCTCATTTCCGCAGTCAGCTACCGGGACTTCCCCCTCGCCCAGACCATCGTGCTGTACATCGCCTCCCTCGTCGTCGTCGTCAACTTCCTTGTCGATTTGATTGTCCAGTGGCTTGACCCCCGGATACGATTGGACGCCGGCAGACTGATGTAGCAGCGGAAACGTATTCCCGCGGGGACTCCCTTTTCGCGAGCGGGTGCTTGCACTCCACGGGCTTGTGACCTGTTTGGGGTTCCTGGGGGTGTAAACCCCTAGGCGGTGCTGGGGGAAGGTGGGGGTGAGGGGGCGGAAACACCCACGCTTCCGAGTAGAGGCAGTTTTTTTAACGTTAAAAAAACTGCCGCCCCCTCAAAGAAAAGGGGGGGATGTCCCCAAATAAACACGATGGCTTGTTTAAGACCGCCCCCTTCGTTATAATCGATGGCACTATGATAGTGATGAAATTCGGCGGTTCCTCCGTGGCCAATGCGGAGCGGATTCGCCATGTCGCCAAAATAATCCAGGCATATACAGAAGAGAGGCCCGTCGTCGTCCTGAGCGCGATGGGCGACACGACCGACTACCTGCTGGAGGCCGCCGACCTTGCGGTTCAGGGGCGCGTGGACATCGGCAACGTGGAGCAGCTGCATTTGGACACCGCGAAGGAGCTCGGCGTGGACGTGCCTGCGATACAGGAGCTTTTGGGCGAGCTCAAGACCCTGTTGACGGGAATCTCCATGCTTCGCGAGCTGACCAAGCGGACGCGGGACTACCTCGTTTCGTTCGGAGAGCGGATGAGCGTCCGCATGATGGCCGCCTACCTTGCCAAGGAGGGGACGGCGGCGAAGTTCTACGATGCCTGGGACATCGGCATCGTCAGCGACTCCAACTACATGGCGGCGGAGCTTCTGGACGAGGTGTGGCAGAACATCCCCAAGGCCCTCGGCACGTACAAGTCCGGTTCCGAGAAGGCCATACCGATTGTCACCGGCTTCATCGCCAAGGACAAGAAGGGGACAATCACGACCCTGGGGCGCGGCGGAAGCGACCTGAGCGCGACGATTATCGGCGCGGCGATGGGGGCCGACGAGATACAGACCTGGAAGGACGTGGACGGCATCATGACGAGCGATCCCCGCGTCGTTTCCGATGCCCACCCGGTGGGAGAGGTGACCTACGAGGAGGCGCAGGAGCTTGCCATGTTCGGCGCGCAGGTCCTGCATCCCCGCAGCATGCTCCCCTGCCGCAAGACGGGAACCCCCGTCCGTGTCAAGAACAGCTACAACATCAAGAGCCCCGGCTCCATCATCGTGGAGAAGCATTCCGGGGAGCGGCCCCTCGTTACGGCGATTACGAGCGTCAAGAACATCAGCCTCATCGACATCGAGTCCAGCCGGATGCTCGGGGCGGCGGGCTTCCTGGCACACATCTTCAACCAGTTCCTCAAGTGGAACATCAGCATCGACGTGATAGCGACGTCAGAGGTTTCCGTCTCGCTGACCGTCGCAGGCAAGACCGACCTGTCAGGCCTGCTTCCCGACTTGGAGCGGGTGGGGGATGTGAACGTCAAGAAGGACAAGGCCATCGTCACGATAATCTGCGATGCCGCCCGCTCAAGCGGGACGCTCGCCCTGTCTTTCGCCGCCCTTGAGAAAGAGGGGATAAACGTGCAGATGATAAGCCAGGGTGCCAGCAAGGTGAACATCAGCTTCATCGTCAACAACGACGAGGCCGACCGCGTGGTGAAAATCCTGCACAAGGCCCTGTTCGGCTAGGAACTGACAGTTTCATTGCCGCCTGCTTGCGGAGTCTGTCTGCTAGCTTGCCGGAGCCAGTCTGTTAGCTTGCCAGAGCCAGTCTGGCAGCTTGCCAGAGTCAGTTTGCTAGCTTGCCAGAGCCAGTCTGGCAACTTGGCAGAGCCAGGTGGCAGCTTGCCGGAGTCAGCCGCTAGCTTGCCAGAGCAAGTCTGGCAGCTTGCCAGAGCAAGTCTGGCAACTTAGCAGAGTCAGTCTGGCAACTTAGCAGAGCCGGCCTGCCAGCTTAGCAGAGCCTGTTTGCAAATAGAGAGCCCAGCTCATACGCTGTATGTGCTGGGCTCTTCTTGTGTATATGAGGCTGTTTTGTGTGCCTTACTCGAAACTGACGTCCGTCACCTGGAAGAAGGACTTCGGATGGGCACAGACGGGGCAGGCTTCCGGGGCCTTGGTGCCGACGACGATATGCCCGCAGTTGCGGCACTCCCAGACCTTCACCTCGCTCTTTTCGAAGACCTTTGCAGTCTCCACGTTCTCAAGCAGCTTGCGGTAGCGCTCCTCGTGGCGCTTCTCTATCTTGGCGACCCCGCGGAACTTGGCGGCCAGGGCCTTGAAGCCCTCCTCTTCGGCTGTCTTGGCGAAGCCCTCGTACATGTCGGTCCACTCGAAGTTCTCGCCGTCGGCGGCGGCCGCGAGGTTTGCCTTGGTGTCGCCGATGCCCTCCAGCTCCTTGAACCACATCTTGGCATGCTCTTTCTCGTTGTCGGCCGTGTGCAGGAAGATGTCGGCAATCTGCTCGTATCCCTCTTTCTTCGCGACGGAGGCGAAGTAGGTGTACTTGTTGCGGGCCTGGCTCTCGCCTGCGAAGGCGGCGAGAAGGTTCTTTTCGGTCTGTGTTCCAGCGTATTTGCTCATAAATCTTTCTCCTTACGAATTGCGGATGCCTGCTGCGGCAAAGCGCCGCCGGGCAATTTCAGACTACCCTTGACCTGTGAGAATGTCAAGGGGGCGGAAAAGGCCCCGATGCTTGTTTCAAAAGTCGGTTGCTTTTGAAGCGGCATCCCTGCCGTTTTTCAATTATATTTCTTGTGTGAACGCCGAGATTTCCTTCAACAGGACGGACTTGACTTTGTCTTCTGCAAAATCTGCGAGCCGTTCCATGCCGTTCGCAACGAGCGTGTCCCGGAGCTTTCTGTCCGTAACGATCCGGTCTATGGCCTCGGCCACGACGGCTACGTTCCTCATCCGTACGATGAGTCCCGCTCCGCCCAGCGTCTCGGTCACAGCGGAAGAGTCGCAGGCGACAATCGGAACTTTGTAGTGCATGGCCTCCAGAAGGGGAACGCAGAAGCCCTCGTGTGCGCTCATGCACAGGAATACATCGGCCAGCCTGTAGTAGCTTGCCTTCTGCCTGTCGCTTACATGGCCCGTAAAAATGACGCTGTCCAACTTGAGGGAGTGGGGGTATGCTTTGATTGCCCTGCAGTAGGCGGACTCTTCATCTCCTCCGCCTACAATGAAAAGGCGGCTGTGGGAATTTATGAACGTGTGGTAGTGGTAGAATGATGCGATGATGTCCTGCTGCCTTTTGTTTGGAACGATACGTCCTACGAAAAGGATGTTTGTACATCCGTCGGAAGTGTAGCGGGAAAAAAGCTCCCGGTCGAAGTCCTCTTCCGTTTCATCGCTGAATTCGGCCAAATGGGGGAAGATATGGATGGGGCAGGTATAGCCCAGCTTTTCCAAATCACGTTTGTTGTAGCTGGAGGACGTGAGGCAAAGCGACGGCATCTGCTTGATTTCGCGTAGCTGTTCCAAACCGATCCGGCACCCGGAGGCTGTCTCGAAATCCCCGTATTCCTCCAACAGGTCGGGCGGGGTTATGTTGTGCCAGACGAGGATCTTCTTTCCCCGCATCCTGTCCAGCTTGCGCATATAGTCCCAGCGGTAGCCGATATGGCAGATGAGTATGTCCGCATCGTCATGGTATTTGTCCAATGCCTTTACGTCCTGCAGACCACGTTCCAGAATGCGGTCGTCGATGTTGCCTGAGTATATGGCCGTATCGTAGCCGGCCTCCTTGAGCGTCCTGTAGATGGCAAGGCAGTCGTTTCCTATTCCGTCCCCATATTTCAATGATGCCAGGAGCTGTACGATTCGGATGTTGCGGGGGGCTGCGGCCTTCATCGCTTTTCCTCCATTTCCGCCATTTGCTCCAAGATGCGGACTTTTTCTTCGAGGGCCTGTATGGTCCGCCTGTCTTTCTCATGCTCTTCCTCGGTGGTCAGGATGTGCTTGAAGAGCATCCGGTTTATCTGCAGGAGGTATGAGTTGTAGTCTGCCTGCCGTTGGAAATTCTTAAAAAACAGGAACTTGTTTATCCGCCGGATGAGGCGCCGCATGAACAGCGTGGGGCCCGTGCAGTCCAAGTCAAAATAGTAGTCTATTTTCTTGGCTTCGTTCGCCCTGTCCATGTAGTCCTGTATGGCTTCCTTTTGCATCTTCTGGAAAACAAGGTCGAACGATAGAGGGGGCGTCCCGTCCGTATTCCGCTGTGCCGCCCCTTCCTCCAGCTCCCTGTTGAGCGTGTCAAAGTCTATCTCCGTCATCGTCCCCGTGCTCTCCACCATGAAATGCAAGTAAAATCTAACACATCCGGTGCAAAATGAAAAGTAGCCGATTCAGACCTCTTTTCTGGTACCGTGGGACGGCCCTACACATGGAGTCCTTTTTGTGCTACACTGCCGTGTATGACTAGAGCTGACTTGAAGAGCTTCTGTTGCAAGCCGCTTTCTGTATGCTGCATCGTCCTTGCCCTGATTTCCCTTGCACTGTTTTTTCCATCGCTCAGATTGTTCATCGTCTCGTCAGCTGAACGGCTGCTTGTCCATCGGCCGCTTCGGAGTCCTGAAAAATGGAGCCACGTGCTCCTCCTCTGTGCAGGCGTCATGCTGTTCGTGTCCGTTGCCGTCGCCTCTGTGAGCCGGGTTGGGATTGGAGAACAGGGGGTGGGGGATCTTGCCCTGTTTTCTACCATCCTCATCCTTGCCTTTGTCGTTCAGAATTGTGCCATGCTCATCGACACTGACCTGACGGGCTGGTTCCTGGATTCCGTAAACCTGTGGGACCACTACGTGTCCGTACTGAACGGCAGGCGGACGCACCTGGGGATGTATCCGCCGCTTGCCACGTTCATCTACCGGCTGTATGCCTCTATGACTCCGCCGGAACTGCTTGCGGGCGACTGGCATCAGCTTGCCTACTCGGACGCGGGAAGCTACCTGACCCTCCTGTACTATCTTTTTTCAGTCATACCCTTCTGCCTGCTGTGCTATGATTCGGTAGAAGGAAAAAAATCAGAAAAGCTCCTGCTTACCCTTGCGCTCTGCTGTTCCACGCCTTTTTTGTATGCCCTGATGCGCGGCAACATCGTCCTCTTTTCCTGTTGCGCCGCCTTCTTTTTTTGCCGCTCCCGCTCTTCAGAAAACGCCTTTGTCCGTGCGGCAGGACTGCTATCCCTGTTCGTTTCCGTGGGAACCAAACTGTACCCGATTGCCTTTGCCGCCCTGCTCGTCAAGGACCGCAGCTGGAAGGATTTGAAATACTGCCTTGCAACGCTTGCGCTTCTGTTCGTGCTGTTCCTCAATTGTTTTGATGGCGGCCTGTCGGAAATATGGAATATGGTCCGCAGCATTTCAGATTTTACCAGCAGTTTTAGGCAGCACCACAACATTTCGCTCAAGCGGCAGCTGTGGGATATCCTTTCCGCCTTCGGGGGCGATGCCGGTATGGGCCTTTTCCCTGCCGTGAATGTCGTCGTCCATATCGCCTTCCTGGCGGCAAGCGGAATCCTGTTTTTCCTCACCCGAAAAAGATGGGTGGAACTGATGCTGCTTACGCTTTCCTGCCTGCTTTTGCCGGGAATCGTGCGTCCCTATACAGAAGTGTTCCTGGTCATCCCGATTATCGAAATGGTGGGCTGCCGCAAGAAGGATGTATTCATCCACCTTTCCCTCCTGTTCCTTTTGCCCATGATGCTTTTTATATGCCAGCTGTCCGTGTTCATCACCTTCCACTCGTTCCTGGTGACCTTCCCACTCTTTGCCCTCTGTGTCGGCGAGGTCGTCAGCGAGCGCTTGTCCGAAAGGCGCGGGGGCGGGACGCGTGCAGCTCTTCCGGCGGACCGGTGAGGCCGGCTTATAAAGCGGTGGGGCAGTTTCAAACGTCCTTGGCAACTTTGTTGCCGCGAACCCTTTGAAACTGGACGAAATTAAACAGCTGTGTTTCTGAAAATGAGGGATGTGTTTACGCCCCCGAATGCGAAGTTGTTGGACATGACGTATTCGGCATGCATTTCCCGTCCTTCGCCCCTGATGTAGTCGAGGGGGGCGCAGCGTTCGTCAACGTCCGTCAGGTTCAGCGTCGGGTGGAACCAGCCGTTCCGCATCATCTGTATGGAAAGCCATGCCTCCAGGCTGCCGCATGCCCCCAAGGTATGGCCGATGTAGCTTTTTGTTGAGCTGATTGCCACCGGCCTGCCGAATGCCTTGTATGTTGCTATCGATTCCGCTATGTCTCCCATGACGGTGGAAGTTCCGTGTGCGTTTACGTAGGCTATGTCGCTTGCGGATATTCCCGCATCTTCAATGGCGAGCGTCATTGCCGTGGCCATCGTGTCCGCGTTCGGGGCCGTGATGTGCGTGCCGTCGGCGTTCGTGCCAAAACCCGCGACTTCGGCATAGATGGTGGCCCCCCTGTTTACGGCGTGTTCCATGTCTTCCAGAATGAGGCTTGCGGCACCTTCTCCTACGACAAGGCCGTCCCGCTTCTTGTCAAAAGGCTTGGGCTCTTTTTCCGGTTCTTCGTTCTGTATCGCCGCTGCCCCAAGTGCATCGAATACTCCCGCATCCGGTGCGACAAGTTCTTCCGCCCCTCCGGCAATCATGATGTCCTGCAGTCCTGCCGCTATGTTCTCGTAGGCGTAGCCGATGGCTTGGCTTCCCGACGTGCATGCCGTGTTCGTGGAAATCATCCTGCCCCTCAGTCCGTAGAACACGCTCAGGTTGCAGAGGCAGGTCTGGGGCATGGACTTTATGTAGGTTTGCGAATTGATTTTGCTCGTGCTGTTGTCCAAGTCTATGGAATACAATTCGATAATGGCATCCATGCTTCCCATGCAGGACCCGTAGGCAACTCCTGTCCGTCCATTATGGAGTTCCTCGCATACTTCCCCGTCAGCCTTCTTCAATCCAGCCATACCAAGGGCCCGTTCCGTGGCAAGCAGCGCCAGGAAGCTGACCCGTCCCATGCCGCGGACCTTTTTGCGCGGATAGTCGGGAAACTCCCGTTCATAGGGACTGGCAAGCCTGGTGTTGACGCGCAGGTACTTGTCCCATGCCTTCATGTATTTTACGCAGTTCTTTTGTG
Organism: Treponema sp.; assembly: GCA_024690865.1. Taxonomy (GTDB): domain Bacteria; phylum Spirochaetota; class Spirochaetia; order Treponematales; family Treponemataceae; genus Treponema_D. The sequence continues at coordinate 35,877 of JAILON010000127.1, forward strand.
CCTTCAGCTTTTTGAAGGCTTCGTCCCAGTCGTCTCCCAGAGCACTCAACATACCCCCACCGGTTACGACGACGCGCCTCCTTCCGTCATGCCTTGTGAAGCTTTGGCTCATATTATTCCCCCGTTTACGGATATGACCTGACGCGTTATGTAGCCGGCCTCCTCCGACAGGAGGAATGCGGCCAGTGCCGCCACTTCCTCCGGTTTGCCGACCCGGTTCATGGGAACGGCCTGGAGGATTTTTTCCAGAGGGGCATCTTTTATCATGTCCGTTTCTATTATTCCAGGGGCTATGGCATTTACCGTGATGCTCCTGCTTGCAAGTTCCACGGCCAAAGCCTTGGCGGCCCCGATGAGTCCGGCCTTGGACGCGGAGTAGTTTGTCTGCCCCCTGTTTCCGGTTATTCCGCTTACGGAAGAGACTACGATGATCCGCCCCCGCTTCTTTTTGCACATGGGCATGGTGAGCGGCTGCAGTACATTGAAAAAACTGTCCAGGTTGGTATGCACTACGTCGTCCCAGTCATCTCCGCTGAGGGCAGGGAAGGTGTTGTCGTTCGAGACCCCTGCGTTGCTCACTACGCCCCACAAGGCGCCGTAGCGTTCGGTAATGCCGTCCAAGGCGGTCTTGCATCCCTGCCTGTCGCATACGTCAAACTGCAAAAGCTCTCCCTGGCCGCCTGCGGCCTGCAGCATGGCCAAGGTCTCCTGTGCACGGTCCTGCCGGTGGCCATAATGGACTATGACGTAGTATCCGGCCTTTGCGGCCGCAACAGCGATGGCCCTGCCTATTCCGCTTCCGGCTCCCGTGACCAATACCCTTTTGGCTGCTTCGTTTTTTTCCTGCATCAGTTTCCTCCTCGAATCATGAAGAATGAATCTATGTCTGGAATGCCCATCACGGTGATTGCAGTCGTTGCCACAGGTTCAGGCTTTCCTTTTTCATATAGCTCGCAGTCGTAGCGGCACACGCTGCCGTCCCTGAAATTCTCCCTGACTTGTACTTCCACTGTAGAACCGGCAGCAATCTGCTCCTGCCGTGCAGTGAAGTTGCTTACGCTGAGGATGACTCCGGGGGCGGCCGTATCCGACAGTCCGTATGAAATATGATGTATTGTTGAAAGTGCGGAAATTCCCTGCGCCATGATTTCAAAGGTGGCCCAACAGGGGATGCCGCCAAGCTCCTCATCATACAGGATGCAGAATGTGGAAACATCGTATTCTGCGGTGATGCTGTTTTCGCTGATGCTGTGGGCCGTTATCCTGCTCAGGAGGAACATCTTGCCCCGGTGCGGCACGAGGGCACGGAGCTGTTCGCCGCTCATGTGCTGGG
>JAILON010000155.1 GCA_024690865.1 Treponema sp.
GAATGGGAATATGCGGCACGTGCCGGTGACAACACGACTGACAGAGAGACATGGAGCGGAACGAACGAGGAAAGCTTGCTCGGTGAATACGCATGGTACTTGGACAACAGCGGCGGAACGATTCAACCGGTCAAAGGAAAAAAGCCGAATGCCTGGGGGCTGTATGACATGAGCGGAAACGTATGGGAATGGTGCTGGGACGCTTATTCCATATACAGCGGAGAGTCGGAGACCGATCCTACGGGGCCTGCCTCCGGTTCCCGCCGCATACGTCGCGGAGGAGGATATGACGGAGGCCGTCCGGTCTTCTTCCGGCAGCCGACAGACCAGAAGCTCAACAAAAGCGACATGACTGGATTCCGCGTGGTCCGCACCGCAGTTTCAGAATAAAGCATCTTCCGCTGCGGCCCGCATGGGGGGCGATGAGTCAGGCAGGCTACATCCGTTCCAGCAGTTCCTCCGCCTCCCGCTCCGTGCCTTCGCCGGCGATAAGCCGGTAGAAGCTCCCGTCCCTTTCCCATTCGTAGACGAAAATTCGCGCGTCGCCTTCCACGCATTCTTCCCTGCGCACGGACAAAGAGCCGAGCCGGATTTCCTCAGTCCTGCCGGGAGGCAGGCCGTCACCATTCGGGAACGGGGCCGCCCTGCATTCGACCGTGAGACCGTTGTCGTAGCAGCGCATAACGGAAACTTTCTTTTCTTTCCCATCCGCAGTCTCGCAGATGAAAGTCGAGTTCCCCTTGGGAAGCTGTATCGCAAAGCCGACTTCCCTGCCGAGCTTCCTGTCCGAAAGGCCGCTCCTGTCTTTCATCACGAGCGGCGGCGTGCTGTGCAGCCTGGCCAGCCACTGCCCCTGCAGCTCCGCAAGCCTGTCCCCATCCTTTTCGCCCCAGTTGCCGAAGCCGCAGCTTCCGCCGTTTTTCGTTTCGTACATGATGTGGAACAGGCCGTCATGCTCCGGGCGGATGTCCTCGCGGAATACCAGCATACGGTTTGCCTTGTCATAGGAGTATTCGTAGCCTTCTATGGCTTCCCGTCCATCCAGAAGCACGAGCAGGTCACTGGAAGCGCCTGCAAAATCATGCAGGCAGAAGCGTTCGGGACGGCTGGACGTGCCTTCTATGTGCAGCACCGTGTTCCCGAACGGCAGGGGCTCATTCAGGCTGAGCCTTGTCGTCTCCGGGTCGTATGTGTATCCGTCGGCCGCGATTGTTTTCCTGCGCGAATGGTTTTCCATATCGATGGCGATGACGGACGATATCGAGCTGAACATGCGAATTGTGTATATCTCCCCCTTCTGGTCAGCCACCGTGTTCACGGGGTATACGTCCGACGGCTTGGAGTGGATTGCCTTTGCCGCAAGCACGGAGCCTGCGAGAAATATGAACGCCGCCACGAACGGCAGTGCGGATACAAGTCTTTTCATGTCTTCCTCCTGCGAAGTTTCTCAGTCAACTACGAAAGTTCACGGCGATTTTCCTGCCATGTTTTTGAGTTGCCTTGCTCCATTATCCGCACAGGCAGGGCGTTGCGCCATCGGGAGAAGGGATGAATTTTGCCGTCAACCGTTTATCAGTCCCTCACCTGAATGGATGATTCTGCGCCCAGGCACACAGGCCCGCCCGGTTGTGGACACCGGCTTTCTCATAGATATGCTGAATGTGGGTTTTCACCGTCGCAAGGGAGATGAAAAGCAAGTCCGCCGTTTCCTGCGCGGTCTTTCCTTGCATAATCAGGCTGGCAACTTCTTTTTCCCGTGCCGAGAAGATTCCAGCTGCCGAAGCCGTACGTTCGGCTGGCTTCTCCGCCTGTGACTTGTCCCTGCCCGTGAAGGCAAGCAGGATGCAGACTATGCCCGCGACGCAGAGCGCAAGGCAGAGGACGGAGGCGGTGATGCCCAGCACATTGAAGTCGATGCCAAGAAGCACCATAATCCCGTACAGAAATGCCGGAAAAAAAGTCTTTGCGAACAAGAAATGAAAACGGAGCGTCCGTTTCAGTTCCAGAAGCCTCAGCGAGGCGTACAGCAGACAGGAGCAGGAATAGAGGGCGAGCGCATCGATTCCCTCATAGAGATAGACGAGTGAGTTCGTGGTCAGAAAGAGGATGTCTTTCACGACGAGGGTCAGCACGAACGCCGCTAGCGAGCAGAAGGAGGTGACGGCATATTTTGGCAGGAGGCTGTCGGTCATAGCGCCAATATAACAAAAATCGGCGGGCTTTCCTAGCCGGGGGCACCGGGCTGCTTGCCGACAGTTACTTGCTGCCAGCTTGCGGAAGCGGCCTTTTCATGTTAGATTTACGGAATATGAAAAGCTTTGTTCTGAGGCTGATTAAGATCCTCGCTTTCCTGGCGATAATAGCGGGTTCGCTCGCAATCATGATGTTTCTTCCTGCCAAGGGCTTTTACAAGCAAGGCAGCCGCATGCTGCCGGATCTTGGCTTTATGGGTACTGTACTGCTCGTCGTGAGTATTATCCTGTTTATCGTCGGCATTTTCGGTTTCATGGCCGTCCTGCCCAATCCGAAAGAGGGGGGGATAGGCGAAAAGCTCGTGTCGGCGTTCTCCACTTTTATAGGCCTGGCGATGATGTGTGTGGCATACCTGTACTTTTACAATACTGACTCCTCCGATGTTTCCCTTATCCGTACTACTGGCGTGTTGTTTCTGGTACTGTTTTTCGGCAACCTTCTTCTCGCTCCCCTTTTTGACAACAAGATAACCTTATGGGGCTTTCGCATCGCCCTTGTTGCCGCCATCGTTTTTGTACTGATGTATGATGCATTCGAGGCTTTCCACATCTGGCTCGCCATCCCCCTTGTTATAGAAATCATCCTTACGTTCCTGTTTGCGGGAGGAGGAGATGATGATGACGGCAAACAGAAGGCTCCGTGGAAAAAACTGAATCGGAAGTAGGGGAGTTGCACCGCCGGGGAGTCGCACAGGGAAAGTCCTGGGGGCGGGGCGGAATAAACTGCCCCGCCAGTCCCTGGCTGTTTTTACTTGCCGATGAAGGTGACGACCTCCCCCTTGTCCTTGCGGGGAGTCGCGCCCGAGGCGGAATCGGGCTTTGCCTGGCCGGCTTTGTCACCGGGGAAGTCGTGCTGCCGGGGAGCCCCCTTGAGCTCATGCCGCCGGAATGTCCTCTCGGCAAGACGTCTGCAGCCCTTCCTTTCCATAAGGTGGCGGTAGGGATTGCAACGGCCGCTGCGGATAACAAAAAAGAAATATTTTTTCCTAAATCTATTGACAATTTTGCCCAATAACAGGAAAGTAGCTAGGCGGGAGGCAGTTGTAGAAGTCCAGAAGGGCTTTTCAACGGGCTCGCGGGACTGTTTGGGGTTCCTATATAACAATCAGAGGAGACGTACTGAAGTTGAATGGAAGTACTGTTTCTATTGACCATGTGAGCAAGCACTTCGGAGATTTCCACGCGCTTGACGACGTCAATTTTACGATAAAGCAGGGCGAGTTCTTTTCCCTGCTCGGGCCTTCTGGATGCGGCAAGACCACCTTGCTCCGCATAATCGCGGGTTTTGAGTTTCCTGATGAGGGTGCGGTTCTCTTCGATGACAAGGACGTCGTTCCCCTTCCGCCCAACAAGAGGCAGAGCAACACGATTTTCCAAAACTACGCGCTGTTTCCCCACCTTTCGGTCTATGACAACGTTGCCTTCCCGCTCAAGCTCAAGAAGCTGGGCAAGGCCGAGATAGACGAGAAGGTGAAGCACTACCTGCATCTGGTCCAGCTTGACGACCATGCCTATAAGAAGCCCAACCAGCTTTCGGGCGGCCAGCGGCAGCGTGTCGCCATAGCCCGCGCCCTCATAAACGAGCCCAAGGTCCTCCTGCTCGACGAGCCGCTTTCCGCCCTGGACGCGAAGCTCCGCTCCAGCCTACTTCTGGACCTGGATGCCCTGCACGACAAGATAGGAATCACCTTCATATTCGTCACCCACGACCAGAGCGAGGCCCTTGCGGTCAGCGACCGGATTGCGGTCATGAACTCCGGCCACGTCCTGCAGGTGGGCACGCCCTTCGAGATTTACGAGAGCCCGGCGACCCAGTTCGTCGCCCAGTTCATCGGCGACACCAACCTCTTCGAGGCCAAGGTTGTCGAATGCGTCCCCCATGAGGTTCCCGGGAGCGACCCGGACTACATGGTGACGCTGAACGTGCCCGCACTGGGCATTCAGGCCCAGCTCAAGAGCGATACGCCCGCGACCCGCGAGGAGGACAAGAACATCCTCGTGACCGACTACGAGCACACCAACCCCGGGCAGGACATCTGCTTTACGATCAGGCCCGAGAAAATCCGCATTACGCTGGAGGAGCCCGACCTGCACGGACGCAAGGACATCAACGTATTCAAGGGCGTGGTGGAGGAGCCGGTCTACACGGGCTTCCAGTCCAAGTTCTACGTCCGCCTGGAGAACGGCAGCATCATCAAGGTCTTCAAGCAGCACGTCAACTACCTGGACGACGGGCCCGAGATTCAGTGGAAGGACACGGTCTACGTCTCATGGGCCGCCAACGACGGCTACATCGTCGAGGACATACATAAATGACGGGCGGAACAGAAGGGGGCAAGTACAAGAAGGCCAACCCCGGCCCCGTCTACGCATGGCCCATGGGCCTGTGGTTTACGCTGTTCTTCGCGGCTCCGCTGCTGATCATCGTCGTGTATTCTTTCCTGAAGCGCGACGTGTACGGCGGCGTGGTCAGGGAGTTCAGCCTCAAGGCCTACGCCCAGATGTTCACCCCCGCATACGGGATGATCTTCATGCGGACGCTGTGGATAGCGGTGGTTTCGACCGCCGTGACGATTGCCGTCGCCCTGCCCTGCGGCTACGCGATGGCACGGAGCCGGCACCAGACACTGCTGCTCATCCTCGTCATCATTCCCTTCCTCACGAACTCGCTCATCCGCATCTTCGCGTGGATGACGATCTTAGGCGACAACGGGATGCTCAACTCGATTTTGCGGGGCCTGCACGGATTCGTACACGGCCTGCTCCTGCATGACGGCAAGCAGTACGTGGCGCATAAGTTCATGTTCACGCAGGGGGCGGTCATACTGGTCAGCATCTACATGTACCTGCCCTATGCGATACTGCCGATTTTCACGGCGGTGGACCGCTTCGACTTCACCCTGCTTGAGGCCGCCCGCGACCTCGGTTCCACCAAGGTGACGTCAATGTTCCTCGTGCTCATCCCCAGCATCAAGAGCGGCATCATCAGCGCGCTCATCTTCACCTTCATCCCGATATTCGGCTCCTACACCGTCCCCCAGATGGTGGGCGGCAAGGACTCCTACATGCTCGGGACGCTGGTCGTGGACCAGGTGCAGAAGGTGCGCAACTGGCCGCTCGCCTCCGCCTTCAGCGTCATGATTACCCTGCTTTCCATGCTGGCAATCCTATGGATGCTCGTGTCCAACAAGCACGAGGCGGACTTGAAGAAGGTTTCCACGAAGGAGGATGCGAGCGTCGTGGGCGGCGCACGCATCTTCGCGAAAAGCCTTGCGGAAGGGGGTAAAAAATGAGGTGGCTCTTCCAGAATCCCTATTCGCTCTTTATAAAGAGGAGGCGTTCCTCGGAATCTTCCCGCCACGCCAAGAAGCAGTGGAAGATGTACAGTCCGACCGTCAGTTTCTCCAAGGTCGTGATGGCCCTTTCCCTCCTCTTCCTCTTCCTGCCTCTCTTCGTGATAGTCTTCTATTCGTTCAACGAGAGCAAGGACACGGAGTTCACGCGGGTGTCCTTCGTCTGGTACGAGAAGCTCTTCCTGGGGTCGGGCGACCTCTGGCACGCCCTCTACAACAGCCTCCTCATCGCCATAACGTCCTCGATTGTCGCGACGGTGCTGGGGACGCTCGCCGCAATCGGCGTGGGCTGGTACAAGTTCAAGGGGCGCGGCTACATCCAGACGATGAGCTTCCTGCCCATGGTCCTGCCCGAAGTCATCATGGGCGTGTCCCTGCTGATTTTTTTCAGCGGAATCAAGCTGTCGCTCGGCCTCTTTTCGATATTCATCGCGCATACGACCTTCTGCCTGCCCTTCGTGTACCTGATGGTCAGCGCACGTATCGACGAGTTCGACTATACGATAATCGAGGCGAGCCACGACCTTGGCGCGAACGAGAAGCAGACCCTCTTCCTCGTCATAATCCCTGCGATTATGCCGGGCGTCATCTCCGGCTTCATGATGAGCGTCACGATGTCGCTTGAGGACTACGTCATCACCTCCCTGGTCTCCGGTCCGGGAAGCACGACGCTGCCCCTCTATGTCTATTCCATGATTCGCTTTGGCGTAAGCCCGGTGATAAATTCCCTGTCGTTCGTCCTTATCCTTGTGATTTGCGCCGTCACCTTCCTGCTCCGCAAGGGGCTCAAAGGCTTCGCCGCCTCGCACTGATGGGGAAAAGAAAGATAGGCACAAGACTTGATATTGCTACGGAGAAATATGATGCGTATGACGCGGAATTTCTTTTTTGGAGCTGCCCTCCTGCTGTCGGGCAGCATAGCCCTCTCTTCCTGCACCAAGGGCGGTGAGGTCGTCCAGAAGGATGACAAGAAGCTGAACATCTATACCTGGACCTACTATACGCCGGAAGATGCGGTGAAGCAGTTTGAACAGGAGTTTGGCATTGACGTCACGATCGACGAGTACGCTTCCAACGAGGAGATGTACGCCAAGCTCCGCGCGGGCGGCGGCAAGGGCTACGACATCGTGGTTCCCTCGCAGGACTACAGTTCGATTATGATAAAGCAGGGGATGCTCCGCGAAATCGACCAGTCGGTCTTCACCAACAAGGGCAACATCAACCCCAAGGTGCTGGAGAAGGCGACCTACGATCCCACGATGAAGTACTGCGTTCCCTACTACTTCGGTGCGGCGGGCATTTCCATCAACAAGACGAAGTTTCCCGCTTCCCACGGCGACTATCCGCGGGACTGGAGCATCTTTGCGGACAAGCGCTTTGCGGGCCATGCGACGATGATGGACGACATGCGCGAAGTCATCGGCGATGCGCTGGCAAGCTTGGGCTACGACGTAAACACGCTCGATGACGGGCAGCTGGAGGAAGCCAAGAAGCTCATCGTGGAGCAGTGGAAGCCCAACCTCGTCAAGTTCGATGCGGAAAGCTTCGGCAAGTCCTTCGCGTCCGGCGACTTCTGGCTCTGCCAGGGATATGCCGAGGTCATCTACGGCGAGGTCAGCGAGGACAAGCAGGCGGACACGATAGACTTCTTCATCCCTGCCGAAGGCGGCCCCGCCTACCTGGACTCCCTCTGCATCCTCAAGGACAGCCAGCACTACGCGGCTGCCAACGAGTTCATCAACTTCATCCACAGGCCGGAAATCTACGCGATGTTCCTGGACTACTTCCGCTTCCCCTGCTTCGTGAATCCGTCCGCCGAGCAGTACATGAAGACCACTCCGATGTACAAGGCCGAAGAGATGGACAACTGCACCCTCAAGATGGATCTGGGAGAGGGACTTGACAAGTACAACACCATATGGCAGGACGTCCGCTTCGCGGACTAGCCCTGTTCGCAGGCTGGCCCGCCCTGCGTGCGGACCGGCCCTGTTCGCGAACTGGCCATGGGCCTGTTTCAAGAAGTCCCTTGCGGCGACATCGCGCGGGCTTCTTGAATCTGCCTCCTCTATCTGCTGTTTAACTAAATCAATTACAGGACGGCGTTCAGGAACTGCTTGAGGCGGTCCGATTTCGGGGTCTGGAAGAGAGTTTCGGGGCTGCCGCTTTCGGCGATGAGGCCGCCGTCCATGAAGAGGACGCGGGTTGCCACTTCCCGCGCAAAGCCCATCTCGTGGGTTACGACGACCATCGTCATGCCTTCCTTTGCAAGGTCCTTCATCAGGGCGAGCACTTCGCCAACCATCTCGGGGTCGAGCGCGCTCGTCGGTTCGTCAAAGAGGATGACCTTGGGATTCATGGCGAGCGAGCGGACTATCGCGATGCGCTGCTTCTGGCCCCCGGACAGGGACGAAGGGTAGGCGTCGGCCTTGTCGGCAAGGCCGATCCGCGCAAGGAGCGAGAGGGCATTTTCCTTCGCTTCCTCCTCGCCCTGGAGCTTCAGCGTCAGCGGTGCGAGCGTGATGTTCTGCATGACCGTCAGGTGGGGAAAGAGGTTGAAGTGCTGGAAGACCATGTTCATCTTCTGGCGGATTTTGTTTATGTCGGTGTCCTTCGCCGTGATGTCCTTCCCGTCAAAGACGATGCTGCCGCTGTCCGGCTTTTCCAGCAGGTTCAGGCAGCGCAGGAAGGTGGACTTGCCTGCCCCCGAAGGGCCGATGATGACGATTTTTTCACCGTCCGCAATGGTTGTGCTGATTCCGTTTAGGATGGTCAGGTTGCCGAAGCGTTTTACCAGCTGCTTAACTTCTATCACTTTTTGCCAGCCTTTTTTCGAATATGGAGAATACTTTCGTAAGCCCCACCGTGAGTATGAGGTAGATTGTCGCGCAGCAGAGCAGGGGAATCCATGCGTTGTAGGTCGCGTTCCTGATGTTGTCGCAGGACTTCTGCAGGTCCATGACGGCGATGAAGCTCGCGACCGAAGTCTCCTTTATGAGGGCGATGAACTCGCTTGTAAACGTGGGCAGGATCGTGCGGAAGGCCTGGGGCATGATGATTTTTACCATCGTCTGCCGCCAGTTCAGCCCCAGCGAGCGGCCTGCCTCCATCTGTCCTGCGTCTACGCCCTGGATGCCCGCGCGGAAGATTTCGGTGCAGTATGCCCCTGAGTTTATGCCGAACGACACGATTGCGACAAGGATTGCATTCTGCACCCCCATGGGCGAGAAGATGACGAAGTAAAAAATCATCAGCTGCGTCGCCATGGGAATGCCGCGGATGACGGTCGTATAGATGTTGGCGATGGCCACGAGGGGCTTTTTCTTGGAAATCTTGAGCAGGGCGAACGCACAGCCCAGGACCGAGCCGATGGCTACGGCGCAGATTGAAATGAGGAGCGTCGTGCCCAGCCCCTGTGGAACCAACCGCCAGCGGCCCCGTGCTATCATCGTGTCATAGAATGACTGCCACATCTTGCCCTGCCTTTTGCCCTCGTCCTATTTGCGGACTATTATGACCTGGTTTGTGGAAAAATAGGTGTCGGAAAAGTCGACGTTCTTGCGCCTTTCCTCCGTCGCCGTCATGCCGGATGCGATGAAGTCGATGGCACCGGACTGCAGGGCGGCGATGAGCGAGTCGAATTCCATGTTGATGACCTGGAGCTTTGCTTCGTAGTCGCGGGCAATCATCTGGCTCAGGGTTATGTCGAACCCGACCGGCTCCGAGCTTTCGATGTACTCGAATGGCGGGAAGGCCGCGTTTGTTCCCATCTTGAGTATGTTGCTTCCGGCCGTGATTATTTCATCGGGCAGCAGGACCTGTCCGTCGGCAGGAATGAAGCTGGCGAGCAGCTTGTCGTAGGTTCCGTCGGACTTCATGGTCCTGATCGTCTTGTTTATGGAGTCAAGCAGCTCGCTGTCCCCCTTGCGCACGGCGATGGCGTATTCTTCGCTTGAAAACTTTGCATTGACGATTGTGAGCTTGGGGTTCTTGCTTACGATTTCTTTTGCGGGAATCTCGTCCAGCACCACTGCGTCCAGACCACCGTTCTTGAGGTCCAGGGCGGCGTCAATCCCTGTCTTGAAGGACTTTATCTTTACGTCCCCAACGTTTTCGGTGAGGAACAGCTCGCCGGTAGTTCCGGCCTGGCATCCGACCGTCTTTCCCTTCAGGTCTTCCGCGCTCTTTATAGAAACCTGCTTCTTCTTTGAGCAGCCAACGAAGGCCAGGATGGAGATGGCCAGCGCGATACATGCAATTTTTTTCATAAAAACCTCGCGAATCCTCTTTATTGTGAATAAATTATGCATAATTATACAGTTTCGGCCGTGCAGTGTCAACGTGCGGTGTACGTGGGGAGGGCGATGGAGGGCCTTGGACGCCTAGGGGCGGGGCTTCGGGCTGCTAGGGGGAAATTTGCAGTTTTACAACGAAAAGTGCAGAAACAGGCAACTTCGCGGGTGAACGTGCCACGGCAGGACGGATTCGTGAAAGCCCTGCCGTTCTGTGCTAGCATATATCCTGTTCGCAGGAGGCTGCCATGTCGTTCAGGCTTGGAGTAGGCAAATCGGATTTTGAGGAAATGAGGAAAGTCGGCGACTATTACGTTGACAAAAGCGAATTGCTCTATGAGCTTGTGGAGAATGTCGGCAACAAGGTCGCGTTCTTCCAAAAGGAGGCGCTGGTCAGGAAGGGAGCGTAAGGCCCCCTTCCCCCTGTCACAAGGCGGTGGCTGACAGCCAGGTGGCGGAAGCCGATGGATGCGCCCTTTATTCCCCGCTTACTCGTACCGGAAGCCTGCCCCGTGGCCGCTGCTGTCTTCAAGGCGCTCCCTGCTGCACAGTTCCACCAGCTCGTCATAACAGGGCGGCGCCCCCTTGATGATTTCGTTCATCTCGCACTTGCGGACGACGTTGTCTATCTCTCCGCCGGAAAAGTCGAACTGCCCGGCAAGGCGTTCCGCATCATGGGGGGCAAGCTCTGGCATTTTGCTGGTCCAGATGTGCGTGCGTGCCTGGAGGCTCGGCTTTTCATATTTTATCTTGAACAGGAATCGGCGTTCGAAGGCCGCGTCCATGTTCTCGCACAGGTTGGTCGTCGCAATCAGAATGCCTTCCAGCTTTTCCAGCTCCTCAAGCAGGATATTCTGGATGGCGTTCTCCGTCTGGGCACAGCTGCTGCGGTCCACGTCCATGCGCTTGGAGATGAGGGCATCGGCCTCATTGAAAAGCAGGATGGGCGTGTTTTCCCCGTGCTTCCTGCATTCCCCGCACAGGCGGGTATAATTGGTGAAAATGCGCTTGATCCGCTTCTCGCTCTCGCCGAACCACATGGACTTTGACTCCGCAATGTCAACGTGCAGCACTTTTCTGTTCGTCTTTTTTGCCAGCTGGAGTACCGTCTCCGTCTTCCCCGTCCCCGGCGCGCCGTACAGGATGACGGCGATGCCTTTCGGGAGGGCCTTCTGTTCCAGGCGGGCCTGCATTGCCTCAAGCTTCTCCTGGTTAAAGCTCTGCGTGAGCATGTCGATCTGCTGCTGGACCTCCTCGGAATAGAACAGGGTCTTTTCCTTTATCTTTTCAGGGGCGATGACGTTCCTGGCAGAGGAACTCCGCTTGTACAGGTCCGAGTTCTCGCCGTAGAGCAGGTCGAGCGTCTTGTCCCCGAGCCCGAGTGTCGTTTTCTCGATGACCTCGTCCTTCTCAATTTCCAGGAAGCCCATGGTAAGGAGCGGATGCTTTTCATCGAGGAAGAGGCGCATTTCAGAAAAGTATGCCCCATCGTGATCATACAAATCTGCCAGTGTAGAGCTCAGGCAGGATTTAGCCCCGTTCAGAAAATCATTGGTGCAGTCATACAGGAAGAAGCGGTAATCCTCCTGCTGCACGGCACTGTGGATGGCGCTGAAAAAGGGAAGCCCGAGCAACGCTTCCTCTTCCCTCCTGAGCTGCCTGCGCTTGCTGCCTTTTGAGCAGTCCCTGTTCTCGTAGATGTCCGAGAGCAGGGGCAGCGCTTTGAGCGTCCTGTCCAGCTCGGTTTCCTGTTTGTCCTCCTCAAGGTAGGTCCCAGCCTCGCTGCCGAACAGCGTCTTTATGCCGTTCGCGGTCAGCCTGAAAGTCCTGCACATCATTCTGTGGCGGCCGAAATCTTCATCGACATCCTGATAGTCAGGGGCAAGGAGGTCATTTTTGAGGAGGACATCGTCTTTTTCCGTCATCAGGGCCAGCTTCCGGCGCGAGCGTTTGCCCGGGCTTATGAGCGCGAACGCAGGAGTCTCGCACCATCCGCACCCGCGCTTGCGGACTGCCTCCCCCGGCTCCGAACCGTTAATCAGCGCGGCGCAGAAATAGTACAGGAAGCTGCGCGAGTCAAAATCGTTCGGGAAGAGCTTCCTGACGTTCGAAATGACCTCGTTCCAGGAGCTCTTTTTCTCCAGCATCATAAGCTGCCGGCTGTACTCGGAGAAGTCCATGGTATTGTCCACGAAGGCAGACTGGATTACCAGAACTTCATCGAAGATTGACTCCGTGTTTTCCTCCTCTTTCTCCAGCTTCGGAATCGCCTCCCCGTCGATGACGTAATTCATGATGCTTCCATGAATCGCATAGCCGTTGTTTTCCGGGTGGTGGCTCACGTTCGTCCGTTCCTTCATCGAAATGAGCCCCGCGTCTTCCAGGATGCTGATGTTCCTGCGGTACTCAAGGATATGCAGGAACGAGTAGTCCAGGAACTCCGCAATGTCATGCAGGGTCACAGGATGTTCGTTCTGGTTCTGCAGGACGAACATCACAGAAAAGAAGATTGCTGAGATTTCATCGACGCCGAGATACGAGCACAGGGCCGCCAGCTCCTGCTTCGCCTCTTTGAGCGCGCTGTCTTCCAGCTTGCTTCCTTCCAGTGTCTCCGCCAGAAAAATGACTTTTTCCAAAACCGAATCCCTGTTAAGCGTCATCATGCGCTGCCTCCGTTTGCTTTTGCAGTCTGCCCCGGCCCGCCCGTGCGGTGCCGCCCGACAGACAATCGAACGACCTAATATAGGCGGGCAACAGGGGAAAATCAAGAAAAATACGAAATATTTTGAATATTTTAAAAATTTTGTATTTTTACCTTGACTTTTGTTTTTCACATTATTATATTAGCATGGTTCTTTTATTCGTTGCACGGAGGATTAATGAACAAGAACTGTCGCACGTCAACAGGATCGCTTTTCAAAACACTTTACCTTTGTTATTTTGTAATCTTCTTTAGTTCTTTCTAATACCGAAGCCCTTCGCTTCATGTAGCCCCAATTTAGTTTATTCTCTTTCCTTACATAGAGCAGTTCCAAGGCCCCTGTGACCTTGGAAGCAGTCGTCGCCAAACATCTTACAGGAGATTTACAGTGGCAACCGACAAGAGCATCTTGGACCTGAACTTTCAGGACATCAGTCGCTTTCCCCTCTTGGGTCGCAAGGAGGAAAGCGAACTCGCCCGCAAAGCCCGGTCCGGTGACAAAGTCGCAAGGGACAAGCTGGAGGTATCAAACCTCCGCTATGTCATCGATGTCGCAAAACAATTCCAACGGACGGGAGTGGATTTGGAGGACCTGATTAGCGCGGGAAACCAGGGCCTCCGAAAGGCCATCGTCAAGTTCGATCCCTCCAAGGGATTCCGCCTCATTACCTATGCAGACAAATGCATACGCAGTTCAATCAACAGCAACTGCCTCAAGAAAAACCGCAACGCCCTTAAGACGCTCAGCCTGAACGACCCGGTCCAGGGGAAGGACGGCGAGGAGGGAGCGGAGCGCATCGACTTCATCGAGGACGAGCGCTCCAATCCAGAAAAGGACGCAGAATACGAGCTCCTCAAAGGGTACCTGGACCAAGTACTCAAGGCCCTGGAACCGAGGGAGATGGAAGTCTTGATATTGCACTACGGCCTTTGTGGCTATAAGAAGATGACCCTGGAACAGATTGGGAGAATTCTCGGCCGGTCGAAGGAGCGGATCCGCCAGATAGAGAATTCCGCGCTCAACCGCATCCGGCACTCGAACCAGCTCATCGGCATGCTCGAAGGCTACGCCGCATAGCTGCCAGCCCTGCCCCGCACCTGGGGGTAGATTTCGCCCCCGGGGCGGTGTGTTCCCCAAAAGAGGACGTCCCCCGCCCCGCACGCCTTGTCAACCCGGGCGGGAGAAGCGAAGCTCTACTCCCGCCGCAGGATGTCACAGTGGTCGGCAAGTCGGGGAACCGGGGAAGAAGTGGGGGGGCGGACAGCACGAAAACACAGCTGACCGCCCCCCACTCTTTTGAGCTTGTTTTACTTCGACGCTTTCAACTCGCTGATATCGATCCTATCCGAAATCCGTTTGTAGATGCGCGCGCAGCCATAGCTCCGCCGCTCCGCCGATACTGCTTCAAAGACACCGATGAACTTCACCGGCTCGTTTCCGACCTTCATAAAGGTAACCCGCTTGGTTTGTTCCTTAAACGGGCCCGTCATAAGGCCTTTTTCGTTTTCCACATCTATCTCGGTAATCTCCGCAAGATCCTCGCTCAGGAAGTTCATCCATTTCCCATCGTCAGCATCGTTAGAACGGGGCTTTACATTTCCTCCATCCAGAAGTGTCAGCAAGGCCGCAGACGACGAATACAAGGTCTTTTCCACACCGTTTTCCAAGAAGCTGTCGAAGGTCGGCACATAGAGAAAATAAGAATCATTCAGTCTCACATAGGCTCTCTGCAGCCTTCCCGCATGCCCTGCAAGCTCATTATAAATCTCTGTAATCCCTTTATATCCAACACCATCATCGATGTGGATATACCCCCTCTCCAAAACTTCCTGTATCGAGTTCGCCATATAAAATCTCCTTCGCGTATAAAGCCCGCGTAGCTACAGAACACAACCTGTTTTGCAACAGTCCAGATTTTTTACAGTATACAGGCTCATGGGAAAGAAAAACAGTGATTTTCAATCATAGTTTTGTTGTAGTACTACAAATTTTTCGTTGCAATACTGCAAATTCCCCCCTGGCAACCGTACTCCCCGGCCGCAGGAGTCAGAGGCCGCCCGCCCGACATACAGTTGAACGTTCTAATATATGGCCGCGCCGGAAGAAAAATCAAGAAAAAAATGCCTATTACTGTGCCAGCATTTCAAGCACGCCCTGTGCCTTCGCATGTCCCTGATCGGCTATCGTCGATTTTGCACCCACAATTCTGGCACCGCATGTTTACCCTCTCTCTTTTTGCCTTGTTCAGTATATCCGAGGCGGTTCACTATCCAAGCGCATAAGCAGATCTCCTGCAACGGTATGTCCTTGAGCATAGGCTTTCCGGAGCCACTTTTTGGCTTCCTCATAGTCCTGCTCCACGCCCTCGCCGTCTTTGAACATACACCCAAGGTTATACTGAGCATCCACAAGCCCCTGTTCGGCAGCCTTCCGGTACCACTTTGCAGCTTCCGCATAGTCCCGCTCTACGCCCCAGCCATTGCGGTACATCTGCCCGAGGTTATACTGAGCACCCGCATACCCCTGTTCGGCAGCCTTCCGGTACCACTTTCGGGCCTCCGCATAATCCTTCTCCACGCCCTCGCCTTTGCAGTACATATTCCCGAGCAAGACCTGTGCCGCCGCATACCCCTGCTCAGCCGACTTCCGGTACAAGCGCAGGGCCTCCGCATAGTCCTGCTTTACGCCAGAGCCTTCACGGTACATATCTCCAAGGTTTCGCTGAGCTGTCGCATTTCCCTGCTCTGCAGCCTTCCGGAACAAGCGTATGGCTTCATCATAGTCCTGCTTAACGCCCGTACCATCACTGTACATCACCCCAAGATTGTTCTGTGCATCCGCATTTCCCTGCTCGGCAGCCTTCCGGTACCACTTTAGGGCTTCCTCATAGTCCTGCTCTACGCCCCATCCACTGTGGTACATTTTCCCCATATTGAACTGTCCAGCCGCATCCCCCTGCTTGGCTGCCTTCAGGTACCACTTTAGGGCTTCCTCATAGTCCTGCTCTACGCCCTCGCCATCGCGGTACATATTCCCGAGCGCGATCTGCGCACCCGCATCCCCCTGCTTGGCGGCTGCCAGGTACTTCTGTGTGGGCGCGGCAGGCTCCGGCGCTACGACATCGCCATCGCTCTGCGTATCCCCAGGTACAGTCTGCGCACCCGCACTCCCCTGCCTGGCGGCTTCCTGCTGCTTCTGCGCGGACGCGGCAGGCTCCGGCGTAATGCCATCGCCATCGCTGTGTGCCTCCCCAGCTGCCGCCTGTGAACCCGCATCCTCTTGCTCGGTGTATTCACTGTACGCCGGTGTAGGCGCTGCAAACTTCTGCTTCACGCTGTCTAAGAAACTGTTTCCCTTACGCACCACGAACCGGATGCCGTAAATCAGAAGTGCCACACTGATTAAAAAGACAACACGTCTAAATAAATCACTTCCAAACAAATCGGAGAATTCTTTTTTGTAAAAATTCGCTATTGCTTTCAGTATTTTCGGAGTCTTCTTCGGTTTCGGGGTTTTCTTCGGTTTCGGGGTTTTCTTCGGCTTCGGTGCCTTCGGCGGTTTCGGAGCCTTCGGAGCCTTCGCTTTTTTGGGCGGGACTTTTTTATCCCCACCCCGCGGAATTTTATATGCGACTATTCTTTCCCCACACTCTGGGCATCTTTTGCATTTTTTATCGTCGATTTTGCACCCACAATTCTGGCACCGCATGTATGCTTTCTCCTATTTCAGGACTTTCTTTACATCTGCCCATGTCGAAATCGCGTCCAGGCTCAGACGTTTTTTGTCACGTTCGGCAAGCGCCATAATCCACGGGACTATGAAGTCGTCACAGCTTTTTTCCTTTATGAGCAACAGGATATAGTCCCGTAACTCCGCAGGAATGTTCGCCAGCTGCTCAAGGCTGAACATTTCGATGTCCTTGTATTCCGCCTGCTTAAAGGGCACAATCCTGTAGTCATGAAGAATCACCGCAATTTCATACATCGCAAAAAGGCAGCCATCCTCGTCCAGGTCATTGTGCTCAATTACGTTTTGAATCGCAGGGATTTTGTCTTCCGCGCCAATCAATCTCAGATAGACATACAGACGCGAATTGAAATCCTTGTACATCTGGAACATAGTCTCAGGAGCATGTATGGTCAGACGGTACACATCGTCTATATTGGTCGCCTTGAAACCGTTCGGAACAACGAGCGGAGCATCAGGCTTCAATGCCCATACAATCAGAGCGTGGGCAATTTCATCGTTTTTCTTGGTGGCAGCTTCTTCAATGGCTTTTCTGATTTTTTCGGCAATATCGGGGTACTTGTCTTGCAAGAATCCGTCCAGATAGTGGTGGAGGAATATTTCCTTCCTACATGAAGCAAAATCTTTTTCAATGACATCTGCGATTTCTTCAAGAGAGATGCACTTCACCCCTCCGATAGTAAAGCTCCATGCCTTCGGCGGATTTTTTGGGATTTCAACGAATTCGCCCCTAAGATGCCTTTTTACTTCATCATAGCCCCAGCGCAGATTCGGGTCTATTGCGAGTAGGCCTCGGATCAAATGCTGCATCCGTTCGTTCAGGATGGGTTCTTTTGACACAATGTCATCGGCGAGTCTGCCTTCAAGGGTGTCTCGGATTAAATGGGCTTCATTGCGGTCTTTGCCGTCATTGAGCAGGAACGGATTTTTCCCAGTCGCAAGTTCCCACAGCGTGATTCCAAGCGCATAATAATCCACTTTTGGCGTAATGATC
This sequence comes from Treponema sp., assembly GCA_024690865.1. GTDB lineage: Bacteria > Spirochaetota > Spirochaetia > Treponematales > Treponemataceae > Treponema_D. The sequence continues at coordinate 17,338 of JAILON010000155.1, forward strand.
CCTGAATACACCTCCGGGGCTGCATACCCTGTAGTCAATGCCACAGTCTCCGTCTTATGCACGGAGTTTTCGCCCGCCTTTTCCATGATGCTTGAAATGCCGAAATCACCGACAAGGGCTTCGCGGGTGCTTGCATCGCGCAGGAAGATGTTCGCAGGCTTTATGTCACGGTGGATAATCCCCACATCATGGCAGGCTTTGAAGGCTTCGACAATCTCTCCGCAAATCCTGAGGACATCCTCCTCTTTAAGGGGAAGATATTTGTAGCCGCCGCCTTCTTTTGCGTCACGCTTTGTGGCAAGCGAATCTCCCGCCGCATATTCCATGACCACGTAAAACCTGTCCTTGTACATGCCGTAGTCGAAGACTGTGACGATATGCGGATTGTTGAGTCCTTTGATTTTGTCAAGAAGTCCTGCTTTGGGCTGTTTCTTGTCGCGATAATACTTGAGTGCGACTTTTTCTTTGTCCTTCTGGGCAATGTATATCTCCGCCTCGCCTGAATCAACAGGGATTTTGCTCTCAATCCGCCAGCCATGTACGGCTTCATTGACGTTGAGCAAGCCTCCGGAGAATGTTTGCGCACCACCAATACCTATTGTATTCATATTCAGTTTTCCACCATATTATATTGCAGTTTAGCGTTATACGCTAGAATTTGTACCAAATGCCGTAATACTCTGCGGAATTATTCGTCCAGCCACCACGGATATTGCCGTCAGGCGTAAAATTGCCGAAGAAAGTATCGCAATGAGTCCACCCAGCATCTCTTTTAGTATATCTTTCAAATACAAGATTGATGGAATTCCCTTTTATTACACCGGAGAAGTAACCGGAAGTATTCGACATTTCATGATTCAAGCCGTCGCTTAGCCCTCTGACTTTTTCCCCAGATTTAGCGGTTATTTTTATGAAGGAATTATTACTCCATGCCGAAACCCATATTCCCAAAAACCTATTCCTTCGCTGTTCTTCAAGCTTCCTCTGGTACTCGCGCTCACGCCGCTTCCGCTCTTCTTCTTCCCGACGCCGCTTCTCTTCGGCTTCTTCGCGGAGGCGTTCTTCTTCCCGGGCTATCTCTTCTTCGAATTTGCGCCGTTCTTTCTCGGCGGCAACGGAGTCGCCTATCTCTTTGCTCAGATTTGCAAGAAAGTTCCGGCGCTTTTCATTCAGTTCTTTTTGCTTTAACTCAAGTTCCTTTTTGATGGCCTCCTCCCTCTCTTTTATCTGCTGCTCGCGGATTTTTTCGTCCTGCTGCGCCTTGTAAATATCGGGGAAAAGCCGCTCCAGCTCCTCGCGCTCCGCTTTTTCGCGTTTTGCGACCATTGTCCTTTTGAGCTGATTGTAAATTTTCGCGCTGTAGGCGAGCTCGTCCGGGTCGGGGAGGCGGAGCGAAACGGAGTTCTTGCCCAAAACCTTTACGATTCGCTTTTCGCGCGCGTTGAAATAGTCCCGCTCCCGCTTGAGGATCTTATATTCCTCCTTTTTTTTCAAAAAATACGCAATCTCGTCTGAAACGGAATTCTCAACCTCTTCTTCAAACTGTTTTTTTTCTTCCTCCGTCATCATCCGTGGCTCGGGCGCCTTTTCGGTCTCTTCCCGAAGCTTTTCCTGTTCTGCAACAGCCTGCGCGAAATCCGCGTCAACAGGAGTCCCACAGTTTGCGCAGAAAGGATAGTGGGTTTCCGCGCCGCAGTTCGGGCAGTAGGAAGGAGTCATTTTGTAGCCGCAGTTCGGACAATAGTCGGCAGAGGTCATGGTCTTGCAGTCCGGGCACTCCTTTTCCTCCCCGCCGATTTTTTCGCCACATCCGGGGCAGAAAACCATATCATCGTCAAGCTCCGCACCGCATTTTGGACATTGCTTTGAGACTTTTTTTTCTTCTTCAGACTGCTGTTTAAACTCTTCGTACTGCTGTCCCTGATACTCTTCCATTATATATATTTCTCCTCACTGATTTTTACGGCAAAGCGGCTGACGACATCGCCCGCCGCATGCTCCTTCATTTTATGTACACCAAGAACTGAATGTCGGCAAGCTCAAGAACGTCCTTGTTTTTCAAAGGATATTCCCTTCCAGGAGAAAGCAGTTCGCCGTTGAGTTTTGTACCGTTCGTAGAATTCCTGTCCATGACGGAAAAAACTTCACCTGACAATACAATCTGTGCATGCTCGCCTGAAATTGTCCTGTAGCGCCCGAGCTGCGGAACGAAGTCGCCCGTTTCACGGCCAAGCAGAACAGTCTTTTTGATGGAAAGCGACGTGCCGTCCGCAGCGGCAAGCATGAGTTCCGGACCCGCAACCGGGGGAACCAAAACAACCGTATTCCCGGCAAAAGCCCGCTGCGGTGCAGGCTGTGGCGGTGGTACAGGCGGTACCGGGGAAGCTTTGGGAGCCGGGGCAGGAATTTCTTCCCCTTCCAGCTCACGGTATTCGAGCCGGCCACCATCTTTGGAACAAAACTTTCCCATTCCCGGAGATCCGCACTTTACGCAGAACATCAAATGCAATCCGCATGCATCACAATACAGCGAGTTTTCTGGAATTTCACACTTGCACGTCTTATTTGGGCAAATCATTTTACATCTCCTCCTTTTCAACGATATCTGTATCAAGCATTGTCGTAAGCACTTCCGGCGTCCGCTCTTCTTCTGGAAGTTTTGCGATACGGCTGTTCATGTGGCGGATTGACTCATCATACAGGTTTCGTATTGTACGCCCATTCGCAAAAGTAAAATCTTTGGTGTCATAAATATTCTGAATGACGCTCTTTGCCCTGTCTCTTGCCTGTGCAGTAAGATTACAGTTTCCTTTTTGTGCGTAAAGCTCAAACAGCTGCATCAATTCATCCGGGTTGTAATCTTTGAGATGAATCTTATGAGTAAAGCGACTTTCAAAGCCCGGATTTGCACTCAAGAAATCCTGCATTTCAAACTGATAACCTGCCGCAATCACCACGAACTTGCCGCGGTCATCTTCCATCCGCTTCAGGAGCGCAGCTATCGCTTCCTGACCGTAGCCGCCAACGCCCTCCGCAATACTGTACGCTTCGTCAATAAACAGGATGCCCCCCATCGCCTCGTCACAGCGCTTGTTCACAAGAGGTGCCGTCTGCCCAAGATACGGCGCAACCATGCCGGACCTGTCGGTTTCCACGACTCTTGCAGTCGGAAGCAAGCCCATAACATGGAAAAGTTTTCCCAGAATCCGTGCAACCGTCGTTTTTCCAGTCCCCGGATTTCCGGTAAAGACAATATGAATCGCAGGAGCTTTTTCTTTTGTGCCGAGTTTTCTCTCGCGCTCCTTGTTCATCATGATTGTTTCCGCAAGTTCGCGGACCTTGACCTTTACCTCTTCCATTCCAATCATGTCGTCAAGCTCTGCAAGAACCTCATCAACGCTCTCTGGAGCTTTTGCGACAGGAAGGTCTGCGAGAGTAATTGTGGTCATGGTTTCCACCGTTCGCTGCTCTTCAGGGAGCAATGAAACCCTGGATGCGGTTTTTCGGCATGTCTCATCAAAGAAATTCCTGATTGTGCGGCCGTTGGCAAATTCCTTGCCCTTGTTGTCATACAGCTCCTTGATGTAATTCTTGATTACAGGAACAGCATTTTCTTCGACCGTATATTTTGCACTGTTGGCATACAGCACAAAAAGCCTGTACAGTTCATCAGGGTTGTAGTCCGGAAGATGGATGAAATGCGTGAAGCGGCTTTGCAAGCCAGGGTTCGCCTTAATAAAGTCGTCCATTTCGTTTTTGTAGCCTGCCGCAATCACCACGAACTTGCCGCGGTCATCTTCCATCCGCTTCAGAAGCGCGGCTACCGATTCCTGGCCAAAGCTGCCACCACCCTCAACAATGTTGTACGCTTCGTCGATAAACAGGATGCCCCCCATCGCCTCGTCACAGCGCTTGTTCACAAGAGGAGCCGTCTGACCGACATACGGCGCGACCATGCCGGACCTGTCGGTTTCCACGAATTTTGCAGTCGGGAGCAGCCCTAGGGAATTGAACAGCTGGCCGAGCAAGCGTGCCACCGTAGTTTTTCCGGTTCCCGGATTTCCCGTGAAGACTATGTGGATCGGAGTGATCTTGCTCTTGATGCCCTGTTTTTCGCGCTCTTTGTTCATCTGAATAAGGTTTCCAATCTGCTTGACAGCCTTCTTGACATCATCAAGTCCAATCATCTCATCAAGCTTTTCAAGGACTTCTTCCGTTGTAAGCTTTCTGTTCTTTACAGCCAAGTCCTCGAGTTTTACCGTGATAAAATCATCGCCTGCCGGATTCGGCATCTTTTGAATTCTTGAAGACATATTCGAGCTAATTTTCTGGAAGATTTCTTTTTCCACAAGCCATGCGTTCTGGAATTTGCAATCAGGATGCATACGGGCTTCAGAAACACACGGAACAAGGTTGTCTTCGACCTGCTGATCAAATTTCATATTCGACGCAACGAGCTTTCGCCTCAGAATTTCGGCAAGCAGTTCTTCCTCCGACCTGGGGAAATTATAAAAATCCGTAACAAGTTTTGCATCCTCTGGATGATCTTTTATAAAGCGAGCTATAGGTTCTTTTGTTCCGGCAAGAATACAAACAACGGGCCTGCTGTCAGCAGTCAAACCTTTGAGAACTTCATGGAAGCTGTCGATGACATTCTGAATGTCATCGATAAAAATGACACCGGGAAGCGGATTTTCCGACCTCAACCAAGCCGAAATTTTTTCCTCAGACGGGTATTCCTTCATGAATTTTTTGAGGTCAGTTTTTATGATCCGTGTTGAAGGAAGGCATCCAGAAAGTTTCAAATCCTTGATGAATGAATTGGCAACAAGCGTCTTTCCCGTTCCGCTTTCCCCTTGGAAAACAAACACAGTTGTACTTTCTTCCAACACAAGACCATGCTGTCTCTGGATTTTTTGCATATTCATCAGAGATATGAACTTCTGTAATTTTGACCTGATTTCATCAAGCCCCGCATAGTCAAAGTCATCGACAGGCTCTTCTTCTGCTTCTTCAGCTTTTATCTCCTTGTATTTCGGGTCTTCTTCAGGAACCTTCTTCGGTTCTACCTTAGGCACTGGCTTTTTCTGCAAGGACAAATCATCGCCACAAAACCTACAGAACAGGGCTGCATCCCTGTTTTCACGATTGCACTTTTGGCATTTTACACTCATCTTTATTCCTCCATGGACTTGGCTCTGCTTCTCGTTTCTTCTGCGAGCTTAACCAAATTAAGCTGCTCATACACCTTCGCAAGTTCTTCAGCGTATTTCCTGCGGGGTTTCAATTTCTGCGCAAGTATATACTCTTGCGCAGCTCCATTAAACTCATTCATCCCTGCATGGCATTGTGCCATGAGGCTATGCAAATAGTCATCCTGGGGATGCTCCTTTACGAGTTTCCTGCATACGCCTTTGGCAAGCTTGTACTGGTTCAACGATATGCAGCAGGTCACAAAGGAAACATCGTACTCCAGCCTTGGATTTTTCAGGTCGTGCACTCCCTCTTTTAGATGGTGCAGGGCCACCTCTAATTCCGGGGGATTGTTCTTCAGCAGACATATACCTGCACGGCACTGGTATTCGCCATATTCTTTTGAGGCACCCTCAAGCTTTCCTTTTTCGACGCGGATGTACGTACGGAACGCCTCCTCATATTTGCGGTGAGTTATTGTCAATAGTTGTGGATAGACGATTCAAATTTATTAAGCAGCTTCCAGCAATACCCCGTCAACGAAAGTCCTGTTTTCCCGGACCAGTTTCAGTTTCTCAACCCCGTTAATCTTCCTCCACTTCTTTTCTGC
>JAILON010000159.1 GCA_024690865.1 Treponema sp.
ACAAAAGAAAGCCTTCTCGGAGAATACGCTTGGCTGGCATTCAACAGCGGCGGAAAGCTGCACCCGGTCAAACAAAAGAAGCCCAACGCATGGGGCCTGTACGACATGATAGGAAACGTTTGTGAGTGGTGCTGGGACTGGAAAGCCAGCATCGGCGGCGAGAGTGCGACCGACCCGACGGGGCCTGCTGTCGGGTCCGGTCAGTGGCCGAGGCGCATCATCCGTGGCGGAGACGCTTTTGACCCTGGCCTGTCTGTTAGTTATGTTTCAGACTCCATGCGGGGCGGTGAAGACCCCAAAAGATCAGGGGGCGACAGGTTCGGCTTCCGCGTTGTCCGCACCGCTGACGACTGAGCGGCAGCATTTCGGGGGCATTTGCCCCTGTCTGCCCAGCTGCGCTTCGTCTGCAAGCCTTGTCGAATCTTTCTGATAGGCTTGCAGAATCTTTTCTGGAATGCTTTTGCAGATTCCTACTCCCCCAGTGCCTCCATAATCCGCCTGCACTGGGCTATGCCGTCCATCGCGCTGCTCGCGATGCCGCCGGAGTAGCCCGAGCCTTCGCCCGCCGGGTAGAGGCCTCGCAACACGGGGGACTCGCCGCTTGTCCTGTCGCGCAGGATGCGGACGGGGGTGCTCGTGCGGGTCTCGCTTGCGACGAGCAATGCCTCGTCCGAGATAAATCCCTTCATCTTCCGGTCGAACATGCGGAACGCTTTGCAGAGCCTGTCGTTCAGGTGGGGGGGAAGCCATTCATCTAGGCGGCTTGCCACAAGGCCCGGGGCGTAGCTCGTACGGGGTAGGGACGTGCTTTCCCGCCGGGCCAGGTAGTCCTTCAATCTCTGGGCCGGGGCCTTCTGCCTGCCGTCACCGCGGCGGCAGGTCTCTTCTTCCAGCCAAGTCCGGGCGAGCAATCCTGCGAGGGCGGGACAGCCCAGGGCCTCCGCCTCCTTTCTGAATCGCTCTGGTATATCCTCCGGGTGGGTTTCCACGACGATGGCGGCATTGCTCCAGGCGCTGTTCCGCCCCGCCGCCGACATTCCGTTGATGACGATTTGCCCCGGCGAGCTTGCGCTCGGCACGATGAATCCGCCCGGGCACATGCAGAAGCTGTACACCCCCCGACCGTCCACCTGGCTGGTCAGCCGGTATTCCGCCGCGCCGAGCTTCCGTATGGCCTCCGCATCCCCATGGTACTGGATGCTGTCGATGAGGGCGCGGGGGTGCTCCACGCGCACGCCGAATGCGAATCCCTTTGCTTCAAGGCTTTCCGGGGCAAGCCGGGCGAGCGTCGTGTAGATGTCGGTGGCGGAATGTCCTGTGGCGAGCAGGACCGCGTCGGCGCGGATTTCCTTCTCCGCGCCGCTCCTTGTGTCCTGTATCTTGACCCCGAGCACCCGCTTCTCCCCGCCTTTTTCTTCTATTATAAAGTCCGTGCAGCGGTGGCCGAAGAGAAACTGGCAGCCCAGCTCCTCTATCTGTGCCCGCATCGCGTCTATGACGGCGGGCAGCCTGTCCGTGCCGATGTGGGGATGGGCGGCGGTCAGTATGGAGGAATCCGCCCCGAAGTGGTTGAAAATTCGGAATACTTGGGACAGGTTGCCCCGCTTGTCGCTCCGAGTATAGAGCTTGCCGTCCGAGAAGCAGCCCGCCCCTCCCTCGCCGAAGCAGTAGTTGGAGTCGCCGTCAACCAGCCCTTCCCGGCTTATGCGGGCGATGTCAACTTTCCGCTGCGAGACCTGCACCCCCCGCTCGACGATGATGCAGAGGATGCCTTTTTCAAGCAGCGTGAGCGCGCCGAAGAGGCCCGCAGGCCCCGTGCCGACGATGACGACTGTCTTGCGGGAGGTCGTGGCGGGAAGCCAGCGGGGCAGGGCGGCCTTTTCCGCCTGGGGCTCCTCGCCGACGTAGAGCTTGCAGCGGAGGACGATTTTAATCTGCCGGCGGCGGGCATCGACCGACCGCTTCTCCACGACGAGCCGGGCCGTCCCCGTGTCAATCCGCTGCCCTTTTGCCTGGAGCAGCCCTACCGCTTCCTTCTTTATGTATCCTTCGTCCTTGTCCTTTCCTTCCGGGACAATCACCGTCACGTCATAGACCATATCGGGGTCATTATAGCAGAATCGCCGATGATGTTCCACGGAGGCAGCACTGATTTTACTCCTGTTGCTTTCGATATTGGGGCTTGGAAGTTGCTTGCTTTTTAAAAAATACAGGTTATAATGGCACTATGGCGGAAGATGTTTCAATTGTAGGTAGAAAGGCTTTTTTCATTGCTACAGACGGGGCCTTGGTTCCTGATTCCTGTTTGGAAAGGCTCATGTCCCATGGGTATGAGTCCTATAGAATAGCCGATACCGGCGTAAGCAGCATGAAAAAGAAGGTTGAGGATATCATCCGCCTGTTCCCAGGCTGCATCCTCTATTTCTGTATTGATGCCAAGCTTGTTGGCATTGAGTGGAATGGCTACATCAAGGAGCTGTGCGCCACGTACAGGTCCGACGTGAAGGTGGGCATAGTCTTCAAGAGCCACTTTTCGGCAACCGACCGCTATCAGCTGGAGAGTTTTTATTACAACGAGGCGAGGATAACCGCCGGCATGCTTGAACTGACGGGGAATGAAGCGGAGGATTACGGGCGCATTCTTGAGGCCTTGGCTCGGGCGGGGGCCAGGGGACGGCGCAAGATTGTCCGTGTCGAATGTGATGCTTCCAGCACCGTCGTTTTTCCTGATATGGCGACGGCCAAGCTTAAGGACATAAGCAGGACGTACTTCTGCTGTGTCTTTGAGGAAGAGCTTGAGGCGCGGGTTTACGACCGTTTCAAGGGCCTGACGGTGAGTTTCAATGGAATGAGCTTTACGAGCGATGCCGTTTTGGTCATGAAGCACAGCAGGAGTGGCGTAAACTGCGGCATCTTCATGTTCGTGAAGGAGGACGGTTCTCCTGAACTGGAGCCGGGGCTGAAGGAACAGTTGAACAAGAAGATATACAGTATTGTTACCGCAGAACGAAGGAATTTGATGGAACGGTCTTTTGCTGGCCGGTAATGAAAAAAGACGAAACAACCGATAACGAAGAAGATAAAGTGGTTTTTAGCCAAGAGAGGGGGTGCCCGTCGTGGTGTTTGGGATAAAGACAAAGATAATAGCGGTCCAGTCGATTATGATTGTGCTTACCTGTCTTGTTGTCGTTTTCTTTTCGTATAGGAAGGCGAGTCGTGAGCTTAACGATGCCGTAGAGACGGGCAGTACGGACTTGGCTCATGCAACTGCATCGGACATCTTCAATATAAACGATCGGGAAGTCAAGATGTTGTCGGCCATGGCAAACCTTTCGATCGTGCGCGACCCCAACGTGGACCTGCACGACAAGTGGGAGCTGGTGAACACGGCTGTCAAAGGTGATCCCAGTTACTTTGGCATGGGGTTCTATAATGAAGCGGGAATAGGCTACGCTACGTCGGGAAAATGGAGCGACCTGCACGAACGGGATTACATTGCCAATGCCCTGCGGGGGAAATTCTACATTCAGGAGCCGGGCTACAGCAAGGTGACCGGAAACCTCAGCACCTACTATGGTATGCCCATTAAGGATGAGCAGGGCAGCGTCATAGGCGTGGTTGCTGCCGTCGTCAACAGCGAGGCGCTCTGCCGCACCGTCGCGGGCATATCCGTCGGAAACAATTCCCATCCCTATGTTGTGGACACCAAGAAGGGGCTTATAGTTGCCCATGAAAACATAGACAGGGTAAAGAATGGTGAGAACATAAATGACTTGGCCTCCGATGGCTTCAAGCCGATTGTTTCAAAAATCCTTAGCGGGGAATCGGGAACTGACGTCTATTATGACGAGGTGCAGGGCAAGAAGATGTCTGTTTCCTACCAGACGATAAAGGACTGCTCGTGGACGGTTGTTTGCGCGGCCCCCTACAGCGATTTCTATAGTGGTATTGGCGAGCTCCTGTTCAGCATGTTGCTGATTTGCGTCTTGTCTCTGCTTGTTGCCATCGTAATCGGTATTCTGGTCGTCAAATCTACCTTGAAGCCCCTGCAGGTGGTCGGCGGTTCCATGAACGAGATTTCCAAGGGGCATGCCGACCTGACCCGCCGTCTGGAGGCTACCGCGACGAACGATGAGCTGGGCATGGTTGTCGGCGGCTTCAACTCGTTCGTTGCCAAGTTGCAGGAGATAATCGCTGATTTGAAGAATTCCAAAAACGACCTGCGGGAATACGGCGACCAGCTGAGCAACCTGGTTCAGAAGAATGCCGATTCCTTGACCGACATGCTTACCGGTATAAAGCGTGTGGGGGACGAGGTTGACATACAGCATGCGAAGGTGGACAGCACAGTCGCCGCCGTTGACCGTATTTCCGATACGGTTGAAGGCCTCCGCGAGCTTCTGCGCAACCAGGATGAGAGCGTGGAGCAGGCATCCAGCGCAGTTACTGAGATGATAAGCAGCATCCAGTCGGTCAGCAATTCCATTCAGGGCATGGCAAATGAATTCGGCAACCTGCGTGGCGGTGTTGACAACGGTATTGAGCAGCAGCGCAAGGTCAACGTGCAGATTCAGCAGATTGAGGAGCAGTCCAAGATGCTCAACGAAGCCAATACGGTCATCTCCTCCATCGCCAACCAGACCAACCTTCTTGCCATGAACGCCGCCATCGAGGCCGCCCATGCGGGCGAGGCGGGCCAGGGCTTTGCGGTTGTTGCCGACGAAATCAGGAAGCTGTCTGAAAATTCGTCTTCCCAGTCCAAGAAGATCGGCCAGCAGCTCAAGGGCATCCTCTCGTCCATCTCCTCAGTCGTCGCTTCATCCGACATGGCCGACAAGTCCTTCATGTCTGTCATGGAGAAAATCGGCGCGACGGGAGATATGGTCCGGGAAATCAAGTTCGCGATGGACGAGCAGGCTGCCGGTTCCAAGCAGATTGGTCAGGCTTTGAGCGCGCTGAACAACGCGACCAGCCAGGTCAAGATTGCGTCAGACAATGTGGATGGGGCCAGGAAGGACATCATTTCCGATGTTACGAGCTTGAAGCAGTCGTCCGAGTCCGTGCAGAATCAAATCATCCAGATGGAAAGCCACGTCAAGAAGCTTGAGACATCGGATGAGGACCTTCTGAACATAGCGACGTCGGTTTCCGGTTCGATTTACCGAATTGGCAGCCAGATAGACAGCTTTGAGACATGATTTTTTGGGGCGTTTCCTCTTTTTTTGAGAAGCGTTCCCAAGCCCAAAAGCCTTTTTCTTCTGGGAAGGGGGCTACGAAAAAAGCCGTCCTGTGGGCAGGGCGGCTCTTTTGTTTGATTGTTAGTTAGGCAAGAAGTCCTCGCATAACTTCACCTGTTGCAGCGGATTTTTGCACTGTGGCTCGTGGCTCGGCGCTATTTGTTCCGGCCCAAGGCAAAGGCTTTCTTGTTCATCTCCAAAAACTGGGGCTTTACGCAGTCGGCGAGGGCTGAAAGCCAGTCTTCTTCCGATATGTCCTGGTAATAGGTTGAAAAGCGTCCCATCAGGGCGATGTTTGCGGATTTTGCAGATCCAGCCTGCATGGCGAGTCCCAAGGCATCCATCATGTCTACGTTGGCTCCAGACGCCTTCATCTTGTCGTCCAGCCCTTCCGGGTATTGGGCGTTTCCCGTCAAGACGGGCATGGGGTCCAGCCGCTGGCTGTTTACGATGACCCTTCCGCCTTTCTTGAGGTAGCCGATGTAGCGGGCAGCTTCCAGAAGCTCAAAGGAGATGATGTAGTCGGCTTCGCCCTTGTCTATTACGGGGGAAGAAACCTTGTCGCCCCAACGGACGTACGTCACCACGCTACCACCCCTCTGGCTCATGCCGTGAACCTCGCTCACTTTGACGTCGAACCCCTTCTTAAGGACAACCTGCCCGAGGAGCTTGCTGGCGAGGAGTGATCCCTGTCCCCCCACGCCGACTATCATCACGTTTGTCACCATCTTGCAAGCTCCGCAGTCTAGGCGTTCTTCGCCATCTGTGTCACTTTTTCCAGTCTGGCGAGGGCTTTCTTGTCCGACTCCTCTTGGTCCTTGCTCAGTTTTTCGATGACGGTGGTCATGTTGTTCACCATGTAGACCGGCTGGAGCGTTGCGTCCAGACAGTCCCTCCACAGGGAACTTTCGGGATCCACGATGTTGCGCTTGAGCGTCGCCATGGAAATGGGGATGTGTACGTACTTGTCATGGACCAGTCCAATGACGATCTTCGTCTTTCCCGCCATGGCCGCATGTACGGCGTTGTTTCCAAGCCGCTCGCAGTAGAGCGAGTCGTTCGCCGTCGTAACGGCGGCCCGCACTTCGTAGCTGGGGTCTATGTACTTTACGTTGATGTGGATCTGCTTGTTTGCGAAGTGCTCGGTGATCTTGTCGCGGACATAGATTCCTATGTCGGCAAGCTTCTTGTTGCCCGACGCGTCCGTCTGGTTGGTGGAAGTGAGAAGCTCCTGTCCCGCTCCTTCTGCGACGATGATAACCGCATGATGCCTGCTTTCCAGCCTCTTTTCCAAATGGGTCAGGAGGCCGTTTGGTCCGTCCATATCGAAGGGAACTTCGGGAATGAGGCAGAAGTTTGCCTCATGGCTGGCGAGCGCGGTGGCCGTGGCGATGAAGCCGGACTCGCGGCCCATCAGCTTTACGATTCCTATACCGTTTATCTGGGAGTGGGCCTCCATGTGCACGGCGTTGACGGCCTGGGTTGCCCTCTGGACTGCCGTCTCGAATCCGAACGAGCGGTCTATAAACTGGAGGTCGTTGTCTACCGTCTTGGGAATTCCAATGACTGCGACTTTGAGCCCCCTGGCTCCAATCTCGTTGGCGATGTCCAGTGCGCCGCGCTGTGTTCCATCTCCTCCGATTATGTACATCTGGTTTATGCCCAGCTGCTCGATGGAATCGACTATCTCTTTAACCTTGTCTCCGCCTCCGCGGGATGTTCCCAGGAAGGTTCCGCCAATGCGGTGGATGGAATCGACGATGTCGGGGTTCAGGTCGATGGCGCGGAAGGTCGTGTCGTGTGCCAGACCCTTGTAGCCGAATTTGATTCCCTTTATGCGCCTGACTCCATAGCGGTTCCAGAGGCAGCGTACGACGGCGCGGATTACGTCATTCAGTCCGGGGCACAGGCCTCCGCAGGTGCAGATTCCTGCGGTGACGTGCTGCGGGTTGAAGTAGATGAATTCGCGGGGGCCTGCCTTCTCCATCAGATTTGACTTGTCGTCAGGAACGGTTTCACCGTCGGAGAAGACATTGACCTGATAGCGAACGGCTGATGTATCTTGGACATAGGCGGCACGGAAGGTTCCGTGCTCCAAAGAAAGCTCTATAGGGGAGTGTATTTTGCACTCGCCAAGATTCTCCACGGAGAAGTCGTATTTCATCTTGCTCATACAGACAGAATACAACTGTTTTTCAAAAAATGCAAGATTGAAGTTCGTAAACTGCACCAAACATAACTTGCAAACAGGCTTTCTTTGTGTTAATCTTGTTTCTATGAAGGAAGTTTGTATTATCGGGGCTGGTCCTGCGGGACTTACGGCGGCGTATGAGCTGCTTTCCAAGGGCAAGGACTACAAGGTTACAGTTTTTGAAGAATCGAATCAGTTGGGGGGAATCTCCCGGACGGTGGAATATAAAGGAAACAGGATGGACATGGGCGGGCACCGCTTCTTCTCAAAAGTTCCCGAAGTGAACGAGTGGTGGGAGCGGATGTTGCCTCGGCAGGGTGCCCCCTCCAAGGACGACAGGGCCCTCGGCAGGGACGTGACCCTTTCGGAAGGCGGTCCTGATCCGGAGAAGGACGACCGCGTCATGCTCCGCAGGGGCAGGGTTTCCCGCATATTCTTCAACCAGAAGTTCTTTGACTATCCCATCTCCCTCAAGCCCGAGACTTTCGTCAACATGGGCCTTGGGACGACGATTGTCGTCGGCTTCAGCTACATAAAGGCATGCCTCTTTAAAAGGAAAGAAAATTCGCTGGAGGACTTCTATATAAACCGCTTTGGGAAAAAGCTCTATTCGATGTTCTTTGAGCGCTACACCGAGAACCTGTGGGGCAGGCATCCTTCCCAGATAGACCCTTCCTGGGGAGCGCAGAGGGTCAAGGGACTTTCGATCATGGCCGTCCTTGCCAACGCCGTCTCCAAGATGTTCTCTGGCAAGAAGCGCAAGGTCGAGACCTCCCTCATCGAAGAGTTCAGCTATCCCAAGCTGGGACCTGGCCAGCTGTGGGAGGTTACGGCCTCTGAGGTAGAACGGCTGGGCGGCAGGATACTCATGGGGACGAAGGTCGTCTCGCTGAAAAAGGAGGGGAACCGTGTGACCGGCTTGACATACGTCAAGGACGGTGTTGAGCAGGAGCTTTCCGGAGACATATTCATTTCGTCCATGCCCGTCAAGGACCTTGTCGGGGGAATGAACGACGTGCCCCAGGATATTGCCGGCATTGCCCGCGGCCTCCCGTATCGCGACTACATGACGGTGGGCGTCCTGGTCCCCCGCCTGAACCTGAAGAACAAGACCAAGCTCAAGACCGTTTCGGATATCGTGCCCGACGACTGGGTTTACGTGCACGACAGGAGCGTGGACATGGGCCGCTTCCAAATTTACAACAACTGGTCGCCCTATCTGGTCAAGGATTTGGAGCATACCGTATGGCTGGGCCTTGAATACTTCTGCAATGAGGGCGACTCCATGTGGTCCATGACTGACGAAGCGTTTGCCCGCAAAGGAATCAGCGAGATGGTCACGATGAAGCTCATCGACAAGGCGGAGGACGTGCTGGACTTCCACGTGGAGCGGGTAAAGAAAGCCTATCCTGCCTACTTCGACACCTATTCCAAGATGGATGTCCTGGTTTCATACTTGAACGGGATAGAAAACCTCTTCTGCGTTGGCCGCAACGGGCAGCACCGCTACAACAACATAGACCACTCCATGTGCACTTCCTTCGAGGCTGTTAAGGACATACTGGGCGACATACGCGACCACAGCAATGTCTGGCAGGTGAACACTGAAAAGGAGTATCACGAGGAGAAGCAGTCTTAAGGGGCATGGGGCAGTTTCAAGAAGTCCTCGCGACTTTGTAGCAACGGACTTTTGAAACTGGGCAAAAGTAATGTCGCAGGAGAACATGTAGACGATGCGTATTAAAAACACAGTAAGCTTGGAAAATGAAAAGGAAGTGGACTCTATAGCGCAGATATGCTCGCTTCTGGCTGAGGTTGATGACGAGAAGTTGATCTACGATTTTTTTGAATGCCTTTTTACGAAATCCGAGCTTAAGGATTTTGCCAACCGCTGGCATCTGGTCAAGGAACTCCGTGCGGGGACGACGCAGCGGGAGATTGCCAAGAAGTACGGCATGTCGCTGTGCAATATAACCAGGGGATCCAGGGAACTCAAGAAGGAGGACTCCGCATTCAAGCGGATGCTGGCCCTCCTTGATGCGAGGGAGGAAAAATGACGGGTGTCACTGCACCGTCACATCGCCCCTGACGCATTGACGCTGTCGCGTCAATTCTGGTCGAAGTAGCTCCTGAGGATGATTCCCTGGTCGTAGTTGCCGAAGCCTTTCCCAAAGATGTTCATGCCTCCGACGTGCTCGGCATTGTCCTTTACCCCGACCCGTACGCGGATTGAATGGTGTTCGCTAATTTTCAGGTCCTCAAGCTTCACGTCCGACATCTTTTCCCCGTCCACGAAGCTGCCTTCCGCAGTCACCGAGAAGTGTTTCAAAAGTCCATACTGCGAGCCTTCCAATTTCCACCACAGGGGCGTGTAGCGTCCCCGTTTGTCCCCGTAGTCGCCCGGTGAAATCCAGGTTCCTACCTCCACTTTGTTTATCCACAAGGTTATGTCGGAAGGCCAGTTTGCGTTCGTCCCTGGCGTTTCCGAGGAAAGCTCCATGCTTAATTCCAGCTTGGAAAGCTTCTTTGGGTCGTACATGGTGTTGTTGGGAAACTTGTATTCAAAGCTTCCGGAACCGCACCAGAGCAAACCCGCCTTCATCCGGTCCGGGTTCAGGAAGGAATCCGGTATGTCCAAAAGTCCTATTATCTTCTCGCCTGAACAGAGCCCGCAGGGGGCCGTCACCTTGCAGTCGGTGAAGATGCCTATGGGCATTTCGATCTCGGTGTAGTTCTTCTTGTCTCCCTGCTTTTCCGGGAACTGCAGCAGGATATCCCTGAACGAAGGGTGGCACAGCTTCTGGTTGCCCTTCTTTGCCTTGACTGATTCCGTTATGATGAGGCCCGCGTCCTCTAGGATTGCTATGTGGGTTGCGACGGTGGACTGGGGAAGCTTCAGCTCTTCGGCAATCTCGTTTATATTCAAAGTTTTCTCTCGCGTGAGATTGAGCATTTCAAGACGGGGTTCTGAAGCCAGTGCCTTGAGCTTCTTCAGGTCCTCAAGGGGATTTATCACCAGTGTCGTTTCTGAGTCATCCATAATGATGTTATTATAACGATTTTTATTGATATTGTCTAGAAAAAAACGAAACTTTGACTGCTTTGACCGGCCTGTGTTGAAAAAGACCTCGAATAGTGTTATTCTTTTTTCATGCTTTGCTGTGTTTGTAGCTTCAGGACTGCGTGGTCCTGGATGCCTCTAAACCAAGGAAATGTCCTGTGACCTTCCTGTATATAGACCCCGGCACGGGGAGCATGTTGTTCTCGCTGTTCATAGGGGGTGCGGCTGCCTTGGTTTTTGCAGCACGGGCTTTATCCGTGAAGCTCAAGTTTGTCTTCACTGGCGGCAGGGGCAGGAAGAATGACGGGGAGCGGCTGCCTTTTGTAATCTACAGCGACCACAAGCGCTACTGGAACGTGTTCAAACCGATTTGCGACGAAGCCGAACGGAGGGGACTTGAACTTGTCTATTATACCCAGTCGGCAGACGACCCCGCGCTGTCGGCCCGGTATACCCATGTGAGGTCTGAATTCATCGGGGAGGGGAACCGGGGGGTTGCCCGGATGAACCTCCTTACGGCAGATCTTGTGCTTTCCACGACGCCGGGGCTTGGTGTCCTGCAGTGGAAACGGAGCCGCGGCGTATCCTTCTATGTACACATCCCCCATCTTGCTGGCGACCTTACAACCTACCGCATGTTTGCACTTGACCACTATGATGCCGTCCTGCTGACCGGGGACTACCAAGGAAAGGATGTGCGCGAATTGGAGAAGCTTCGCGGCCTGCCGGAAAAGGAGCTTATCACGGTGGGCTGCACGTACATGGACGGCATGAAGGCCCGCCTTTCCTCCTCACCCCGTCCGCATAACGAACGGCCCTGCGTGCTGCTTGCCCCCTCGTGGGGCAGGAGCGGGCTGTTGACCGTGTACGGGCGGCGGCTTTTGGACGCTCTGGCTGCAAGCGGGTTTGACATCGTGATTCGCCCGCATCCCCAGTCGCTCACTGCGGAGAAAGAGCTGCTGGACTCGCTTGCGGCCGCCTACAGGGACTGTACCAACGTGAGCTGGAACTACGACAACGACAACTTCGACATACTGAACCGGGCGGACGTGATGATTACGGATTTTTCCGGGGTCATATTTGACTTTTCCCTCGTATTTGGCAAGCCCGTCATATATTCGCAGAGCGGGATGTTCAACAGCGATCCCTACGATGCCTGGTGGCTGGACCATGAGCTGTGGACTTTCACGGTCCTGCCCAAACTGGGGGTGGCATTGGATGAGAAGGACTTTCCCCGGATAGGGAAGCTGATACGGAATACGATTGAAAGCCCTGTGCTCAAGGACGGCATAGACGGGGTACGGGAAGAGTCCTGGGCCCACGTGGGCGAGTCGGCTGCTCGGGTTGTGGACTATATGCAGAAGAAAAGGAATGGACTTCGGCTTCAAAAGAGGGCCTAGGGAGCATTGAGGAATATATGGCAAAAAGAGTCTACGTGGGAATCACCGGGGATGTGATCCATCCCGGAATAATCAACATAATACGGAAAGGCGCTGAGTTTGGAGAGTTGACCGTGGGGCTCCTTACGGATGCCGCCGTCATTACCCACAAGAGGCTTCCGTATCTGACCTATGAGCAGAGGAAGGAAGTCCTGGAGAACATAAAGGGCGTGGCGGCCGTGGTTCCGCAGGAGGACTGGAGCTACGTTCCCAACTTGCGGAAGTACAAGCCCGACTACATGATCCATGGAGATGACTGGAAGACGAACTATCTTTCAAAGATCCGTATGGAAGTCTTTGAGGCCATGGAAGAGTGGGGCGGGAAGGTCATCGAAATCCCCTATACCCAGGGAATCAACTCAAGCGCGCTGGCTGCAAATGAGCGGACTATAGGAACGACGCCCGATGTTCGCCTGAAAAGCCTTCGCCGGCTTATTGCCGCAAAGCCCCTTGTCCGCATTATGGAGGCCCATTCGGGACTGAGCGGGCTCATTATAGAGAACCTTGAAGTCCAGAAGGAGGATGGCCTGCACTGCTTTGACGGCATGTGGTCCAGCAGCCTGACGGACAGCACGAACAGGGGCAAGCCCGATATAGAGGCTGTGGACTTGACTTCCAGGCTGCAGGGGCTTACGGAAATTCTTGAATGTACGACCAAGCCCATCATTTACGATGGCGACACCGGGGGGCTGACGGAGCACTTCGTCTTTACCGTCAGGACGCTGGAGCGGAACGGAATTTCCGCCGTGATAATCGAAGACAAGAAGGGCCTGAAAAAGAATTCCCTCTTCGGAACCGAAGTCCGGCAGGAGCTCGAAAGCGAAGAAGATTTCTGCCGCAAGATAAGCGAGGGAAAGAAGGCCCAGATGACGCAGGACTTCATGATTATAGCTCGCATAGAGGAGATAATTGCAGGCCGGTCGGTCCAAGAGGCCCTGGCAAAGGCCTTTGCTTCCGTCAGGGCGGGGGCGGATGCCGTGATGATTCATTCCAAGGACAAGTCCGGAACCGATATCCAGGAGTTCTGCCGCCTCTTTAGGAAAGAATACGCCCATGTTCCTTTGGTGCTGGTTCCCACTTCATACAACAGCTTTACCGAAGACGAACTTGCCTCGTGGGGAGCCAACATCGTCATCTATGCAAACCACATGCTCCGCTCGGCCTATCCGGCCATGGTGAGCTGCGCAAAGACCATCCTTGAGGCGGAACGTTCCCTTGAGGCCGACGGTCAGTGCATGCCCATAAAAGAAATCCTTGAGCTGATCCCAGGAACAAAGTAGGGAGGGGTACTATGATTAGGCAGGCCGTAATTCTTGCTGCCGGGCTTGGATCCCGTTTTGGAAGCAGGACAAAGGAAATGCCCAAGGGCTTCATCGAAATCGACGGTATTCCCATCGTGGAGCGGTCGGTGAGGAAGCTCATCGAGGCAGGAGTGGAAGATGTCATAATCGGTACGGGACACTGCGCGTCGTATTATGAGGACCTTTCAAAACGCTACCCCTGTATACGGACTGTCCAGAATGCCGACTACGCCGCTACGTCCAGCATGGGGACCCTTGCCGTGTGCGCGTCCCTGGTGGAGGGGGACTTCTACCTCCTTGAAAGCGACATCATCTATGACGCGGCGGGCCTGTTTGTCCTTGCCAACGACGTTCGGCGGGACGTAATCCTCGCTTCCGGAGCCACGGAAAGCGGGGACGAGGTGTACCTTGCCTACGGTAGCGACGGCCGCCTTTCACGGGTGGGCAAGGACAAGGCAAAGGTCCTCGGGCCGTCGGCCGACTCCTCTCCCGTTGCCGAGCTGGTCGGCATATCCAAAATAGGGAAGGTGACGCTGGACAAAATGCTTGCCTATTACAAAAGCGACCCGGCGTTGAAGAAGATAGACTACGAAACTGTCCTCGCGCAGGTTTCGGTTTCCATGGAAAGTCCCGTTTTCGTGCGCCGCGTTGAATTCTACGCTTGGGCGGAGATGGACGACGAGGCCATGCTGGATCGGGCGGTGAAGCACGTTTGGCCCCGTATACAGGAGAACGAATCCCTGCATGCCGTTCGCCGGGAAGTCCTGCTGGATCCAGGCCCTTCCACGACGAGCGATAGCGTGAAATATGCACAGGTCTGTCCCGACATCTGCCCGAGGGAAGCCGAATTCGGTTCCCTTGTGGGCTGGTGCGCCGAATCCCTCACGAGTTTCGTGGCCGACCCAAAGGACTACACCTGCGTCATGTTCGGCTGTTCGGGCACGGGGGCGGACGAGGCGATGGTGTCCTCCTGCGTTCCACCAGGGGGCCGTCTGCTTGTCGTTGACAACGGGGCGTACGGAGCCAGGCTTGCAAAGATAGCGTCGGTCTACAAGATAGACATGGATGTGTTCAAAGGTAGCCCCTCCGAGCCGCTGGATCTTGCGGCCCTTGAGGATGCGTTCAAATCCGGCAGATACTCCAGCCTTGCCATAGTCTACCATGAGACGACGACCGGACTGTTGAACCCCCTTGAGAAGATCTGCCCGCTTGCCAAGCGCTATGGCCTCGTTACCCTCGTCGATGCCGTCAGTGCATATTGCGGCATGCCGATGGATTTGGATGCCTTGGGGATAGACTTTGCCTCCGCCACCAGCAACAAGCACATACAGGGGATGGCAGGAATCGGATTCGTCATCTGCCGCAGGAGCGAGCTGGAAAAGCAGAAGGACTGGCCCATGCGGAGCTACTACCTGAACATTTACGACCAGTACCGCTTTTTTGAAGAGACGGGACAGACCCGCTTTACCCCACCCGTGCAGACCTTCTATGCCCTGCGTCAGGCGATACTGGAAACCCGGCAGGAGACCGTGGAGCGGCGTTTTGCCCGCTATAGCGGATGCTGGAACATCCTCGTTGCCGCGCTCAAGGAGATGGGACTCAAGATGCTCGTAAAGGAGGAGCACCAGTCGCACTTCATCACGGCGGTGCTGGTTCCCGATACGCCCCGCTACAGCTTTACCCGGATGCACGACTATGCAAAGGAGCGGGGGTATACGATATATCCCGGCAAGCTGGGGAATATCGGCACCTTCCGCATTGCCAACATGGGAGACATTCGGCCTTCCGAAATGGAGCGCTTCGTCGGAATCCTTCGGGACTACATGCATTCCATAGGCGTCTGTTGACGGAACGGGAAAGCGTATGCGTGTGCCAGAAATCCTGTATGCAGTCATACTGCATCCGGTTCATATAGTCCTGGAACTGGTGTATTCCCTGTCCAGCCGTTTTTTCTCCGAAGACGGGCTTGCGGTCATCTGCGTGAGCCTGGTGATGAACCTGCTGCTGCTGCCCATCTATAACAAGGCCGATTCATTGCGGGACACGGTCCTTGCGAAGCAGAAGGCCATGAAGCGTGGTGTAGACCACATAAAGGCCTGCTTTTCCGGGGACGAGCGCTTCTTTATGCTGAGCGAGTACTATGCCCAGAACCATTACAGCCCCCTCTCCAGCCTGCTTCCCTCGCTTCCCCTCTTGATGCAGCTGCCATTCTTCATGGTGGCGTATTCATTCCTTTCGACGCTTCGGGACCTGAATTGCAAGGACTTCCTGTTCATAGAGGACCTGGGCCGCTGCGATGCCCTCATATCCTTTCCCCATTTTACCCTGAACGTCCTCCCCATCGTGATGACCGCGGTCAACTGCATTTCGGGTGCAATCTATACCAAGGGGCATGGCCTCCGGGAAAAAGTCCAGGTCTATGCGCTTGCGGCCATCTTCCTTGTGCTGCTGTACGGCTCTCCTTCTGGCCTTGTCCTCTATTGGACCTGCAACAACCTTTTTTCCCTTGGTAAAAACCTTGTGGCGCATTTCCGTTCTGGCCGTTCAGCTGTCGTGGATGGAACGCCGGAATCTGCCGGGAGTGGAACAGCCGGGCGCACGGCCCCCGTGCCCAGTACGGTGAAGGAGGGGCATGGACGTGCGTGGACCGGCCTCTTCCTTTTGTCCTGCCTGCTCCTCTGCCTTCAGGAAGGCCTTGCCCTTCCGACGGCCTTGATTTCATCGTCCGTCGCAGAGTTCTCTGCCGTCGTTGGATATGAAAACCCCATCCACTATGCCCTGCTTTGCTTGGCCCAGGCGGGCGGCCTGTTTGTCTTCTGGCCCCTTGCAATCTACTGCATGTTCTCGGACAACGTGAAGGTCCATCGGTCCATGGCGCTTACCCTTGCGGTCATAGCCCTTTTTTCTGTGTGCAATGCCTATGCGTTTCCGGGAAACTACGGGGATGTGTCCAACAGCCTTCAGTTCCTGAATGAAGTCGACTTCAAGAGCGTATCGCTCTTTTCCCTTTTGAATTTCCTCTGCCTGCTTGCCATAGCGGGCCTTGTCCTTTTTGCCATACGGAAGGGACGGGGGGCGCTTGTCGTGTCCTTTATGACGGCCATCGTCCTTGCCCTGTCCGCATTTTCCCTGTTCAACTCGGTGCGGATTTGTACCGATTACGGGGACTACTGGGCCAGCGTGGAGCGGAACAGGGTGGAGGAGGTCAAGCCTGTCTTCCAGCTGTCCAGGAACCATCCCAACGTGGTCCTCATAATGTTGGACCGGGCGCAGGCCCAGCTGGTGGAGGAAATCTTTACGGAAGCTCCCGAACTCAAGGAGTCCTTTGCGGGCTTTACCTTCTATGAGAACACGCTTTCGTTCAACGGGCATACCCTTCTGGGCCTCCCACCGCTTTTTGGCGGCTACGAATACACCCCGGCCGAAATGAACCGTAGGGCGGGGGAGCCTCTTGCGGAAAAGAACAACCAGTCCCAGCTGCTCCTGCCCCTGATTTTGAAGGATGAGCTGGGGTTCAAGGGGGTCATAGCCGACCCCCAGTACGGCAACTATTCCCTCTATTGCGACACCACGTTCATCGATCCCTATGGCCCGGACATCCGGGGTTGCCAGACGATGCAGGTGTACAGTCCCTTCTGGTACCGGGAGAAGAATGTCGGCGGGCTTTCCGATCCCAGGACGGACACCATCCGGCGCAACCTGCTGTTCTTCAGCTTTTTCCGCTCCGTGCCGGTATGCATACGGCCCTTCGTCTACCAGGGGGGGGACTATTGGTCTACGGCCCTGTTCAGCGACATGGCGGCGCTCATAGACTCCTATTCCGTCTTGGACTATCTGAAGGAGCTTACTTCGGTTGAGGAAACCGATGGCGGCCGCTATTTCAGCCTTGTCAACGAGCTGACCCACTGTGAAGAGTTCCTGCAGGCGCCGGACTACATTCCGGTCAATGAGGTGACCGTGCGGAGCACTTCTTCCTACAATGACTGGAATGCGTATTATCCCCAGATGGCGGCCTTCAAGCTGCTTGCCTCCTGGCTGGACTATCTGCGCTCCGAAGGCGTGTATGAGAACACCCGGATCATCATCGCCTCGGACCACGGCTGCCGGGGGGAAGAGCGGAAGATGGAAAAGGACAAGGACTTGGACAGGAAGGTGACGGGCGGCAACTACCACGGCCGGGGGCACTACCATCCCCTGCTGCTGTTCAAGGACTTTGGTGCGGGGGAAGGCTTTGTGCATGACCGGGAAAGCTTCATGACGAACGCCGATGCCCCCTCCCTGCTCCTGAAGGGCCTTGTGGAAAGGCCGGTGAACCCTTTTACCGGGAAGGAAATTCCAACCGACACCCGTCCCCTCAAGGAGGGTGGGGTGGTGATTTCGGCCAGCGATGCCCACAAGCCGGCGGAAAACGGAAACTTCCGCTACTCCATCCAGGATGACGAGTGGTGGCGGGTCGTGGACCCCGTCTTTGCTGCCTCCTCCTGGACCCAACCGGGACCGCCGGAAGGAACGAAATAGCCGGTCGAACGAGGGCGGGAAAAGCTGCCGTGCAATGAAAAAACTGGCGGGAGGGGTACGTCCCCCAGTAGCTGAGTGGACCCCCAGCCGCGCGCTGAAAAAAAATCGGCCCTCCGTTGCCGTGGCAACAGGGGGCCGATTCCTCTGAAAAGTTCGTATTAGTTCAAGACCGTTGATGGATTGATGCTCCTGCTGTTCTTGTAGACTCCGAAGTGCAGGTGCGGGCCTGTGCTCATTCCCGTGCTGCCGACATATCCCAACACCGTGTAGGTGCTGACGGACTGGCCGACTTTCACGGAGGCGGCCTGCTTCATGTGGCCGTAGAGGGTCTGGTAGCCGGAGTGGTGGCTGACCATGACGTAGTAGCCGTAGGTTGCGTTGTAGCCTACTGCCGAAACCTTTCCTGCAAGCGCGGCGTAAATTTTGGTTCCCTGGGGGCAGGCCATGTCCAGTCCGCCGTGGAAGGTGCGCTTTGCCGCATTGAAGGGGTTCGTCCGGTAGCCGTAGTATGATGAATAGTAGTACCAGCTGTGGATGGGCTTGGTGAAGAGGTCGCCGTTTATCTCCTGCTTCTGGGTCCAGTTCAGGCGTGCGTCAGGAACGAAAACCGATGCACCTGCCGCAAGCTTGTCGTCCTTTGCAATGTTGTTTGCCAAGGCGCACTTGTCCACGTCCAGATGGACGGGATCCCTGCTGGTCGCATCGTCTTCTTTGAAAAGCTTGTCGCAGATGCTTTCAAGCGTTTCATTTTCTTCCTTTGTCGTATAGAGGATTCCTTCCATTGAAGGTATCTTGAGGTACTGGCCGGGCTGTATGAGGCGGCTCGCCTTTATGTTGTTGACGCTGATGAGGGTGTCCTGGGAAACGCCGAACCTTTCGGCGATTTTCCCAATCATGTCGCCCTCTTTGATCATGTAGGTGAAGTAGTACAGTTCCCTGTCCTCTCCATCATCCTGTACCGCCGTGGCCAGCGACTGGCTGAGGACGGGATCGTCCTCCATGAGGATTTTTGATGTTGTCAGTTCCGGCAGTCCAGGGGTTCCCAAACCTCCCTGCCCCGTTGTATTCCTATTGTAATAGAGGACGCCAAGGGTCGTCGCCACAACGAAACCGGCCGTACTTATCACAAATAATGAACAGAATGCAACTAATTTTAAATGTTCACGCATCTTATTTCGCTTATTATAGCATATATCGCCGAAATTAGCAATTGCTTTTTCGTCATACACTTGGTACATAGCCTACATCCCCTTTTTTATTATTTTTTTATCTAATCCTATTAAATATGTCTCGAAGGACTCGCTCCTGCAGGCCTCGGGCTTGAAGCCTTTGGCGGAAGAAAAGATTTCCCTCATCTTCTGGAGCTCCTTCTGCTGTGAGCCGTTCTGGAAAATCTTCACGCAGAAAGAGCCGCCCTCCTTCAGCAGCTGCTGGGCGTAGTATACCGCCATCTCCACGAGGGCGGTGGAACGTGCGGTGTCTACCGTCCTGTTGCCCGTCGTCAGGGGGGCAGCGTCGCAGACAACGAGGTCGTAGGGCCCCTTTTCCTCAATCTGCTTCCTGACGTCCGCAGAAAGCAGGTCGCCCTGGATGAAGGTCAGGTTTTCCCCCCGCACGTCCTTTGCCAGCGGGTTCAGGTCTACCGAAACCACACTGCCGCCTTCCTTTATGTTGCGCAAGAGCCATACCGTCCAGCTGCCTGGCGCGGATCCGAGGTCCAGAACCGTGGCCGCACCCTTCAAAAGGCCGAACTTTTTGTCCATTTCTTCCAGCTTGTACACGCTTCGTGCTGGGTAGCCTTCCTTGAAGGCTTTTTGAGACCAGAAGTCGGGCTTTGCATAGCTGTTCTGCTTGGACGGCATATATAGAATTTCGGCTTGGAAGCCCATAAAATTGAGCAAAAGCATTCCTTAATCGGCTGCAGTGCGTCCGGGGGCTGTCCGCGCGGCAGGACGTGTTTTGCAAGTCGGTTGCCGTTGGAACCGACTTGGCATTTTTTTGCGCGTATCAGTACAAATTTCTTGTTACGGTACTGTAAATTTTCCGTTACCGTATTGTAAAAATTTATTTACAATATTGCAAATTTTCCGTTACAATATTGTAAAAATTTATTTACAATATTACAAATTTTTTGTTGCAATACTACAAAAGATAA
>JAILON010000162.1 GCA_024690865.1 Treponema sp.
GTATACCTCGCTCTCAAACTGCATGTTCTCATACGCTTCCATGCTCATCACGACCATATCCCCGTAGCCGTTTTTCGTCAGGAATACGGGCTTCTGAGTTTCATGTACGGTCTTTGAGATATCCGCGAAATTGTTCCGCAAGTCGGAAACAGGGCGTATTGCGTTCATAAGACCTCCTTTGCATTGTATTTTAGCATGATTATGATAAAACGGCAAGGGATACCCGGTGCAGAAAGAATACCTTCATTATCAGGTGCAGCTATTGCCGGGCGGATCGGGGGACCATCTCCCGCTAGACCTCCCGTACGGCAAGCTCCTGCATCCCCTGCTTGACGCGGAATGGCATGGCAGTCTGTCGCCCGGCGAGGAGCTTTTCCCGGAAAAAGTTCACTTTTTTTTCAGAATTTCTCTCAAAAGACAGCTGATTTTCAACAAATAGTAAGTGTAAGGCTTGCGGAGTATAACCGCAAGGATTCGTAAAAACAAATATTATGTTCGAGGTGCAGTATGGTAAATCAGGAAAATCAGGCCAAGCTGAATGAGCTCAAACTGAAGTTTGAGGAAATTTCGAAGAAGATTTCTGATGGAATTCCTTTAAATAAGGATTTCTCAGGCAAATGGCGCAGCTGGTGGAAAGAATATCACAACAAGGTCATGCGGTATTTCGAGCTGTCTTCTGAATTTTTTGCACATGACGAGAACCAGACAGGCTTAGAATATCACAAGTGTGATGACATCAAACGGAAGAACGGCATGCAGCATTGCAAGGACGCGTTCTCTAACGCACTGTTACAATCCTGTAAGCATATCCAGCGTATGATAGAATCCCTTGGCAAGGAGAAGCATGATAAGAGGGCGGCACTGACTTCCTTGAGCGGACAGCTTGATAAGCTGCGAACTATTCAGAGTCAGGGAGGGAGTTTTCGAGACATAACTTTCAAGGCATCAAAAAAACTTGAAGCAAAGCTTAAGAGCGAGATGCGCAAGCAGTTTGACAAAGTTCGCGACAAAGCTGAATTTGCGGAACTGTTTCCGAGGAATGACAAAGCGTTCCCGAAGGTTAAGGGCAGCGAGTTCAAAGCGTTTTCTGTTTCCTGTGATACGAATGCAAGGGATGCCGTGCAAAATGCGATTCGCGAGGCGTATCTTGAAGATGTCAGCATCGGTGTGGATGAGAACAACACCGGGAGGAATGCGCTCGATGTCCTGAATGATAGAATCAGGGAGATAAACGATACATCTAAAGATTTCATTCCCCAGATACCCCTGATTCATAAGGAAGCAAAGAAAATAGGTTCCTGTTGTATGGATGTCAGCTGGCAGCCAACACAGTTCTATATAAGAAAAAAATACGGCAAAACGCTTTTCCATCCTTTCGCAGGAAAGGAAAAGCCTCTGGATGGACTTGGAAGCTCTGATATTGAGGGGGATAGCGGGACATACGGTCTTATCGTCCAGAATTATCTGCAGCAGGTGAATGACACGGTACTCAACTTGATTATGCGCGATGTGCTTGAGAAAACGCTCAGACTGCACATTGCCGATTGCATGAAAGACAAGGAGTACGAGATGAAAAACAGTATGAATAAGTTGATCGCAGAGCAGACTCAGCTGGAGGAAGGGAAGAAAGTGCTCGATGAAGCGAAAGATGAGCTCCTAGAGCTTGCAAAGGATGTCAAAAGGATAGAGCTGTGAAAAGTATCGCGAGAGCTGGGCGTTTAAAACCCGGCTTAGCAGCATTTAAAACCGAGCCTTGTGGCTGGGGTGGGGTGCGGGGCAGCCGCTGTGACCGCCCGCTCCTGCCCCGCGTTCCCGCACTGTAATCCTTGCCGGGCGGGGCGTAAATCGGTATAGTTATTGGGAACTTGTTTGAATATGAACCTGTAGGAGGGTCTGTCTATGTTGTATTGCGTAAAATGCAGAAAGAAATGTGAGTCCGGCACGGCATGCCCTGACTGCGGCGGGAAGCTGCTCGGCTCGGATGAGTATATCGCGGATTTGACGGGACGCGCTGGGCAGGGGGAGGCGGAAGCCCAGTTATTCCTTGGGCGCATGTATGATAAAGGAGAAGATGTCAAGCAGGACTATAAGGAAGCAGTAAAGTGGTTCTTTAAATCCGCAAAACAGGGGAATGCAGAAGCACAGTATTGCTTCGGATCTATGTACTACACCGGCAAAGGCGTGAATCAGAACTGTTCAGTGGCTGTAAAGTGGTTTATGCTTGCCGCCGAGCAGGGGCATGTGGAGGCACAGAGCCGCCTTGGGGATATGTATTATACTGCCACTGGCGTTAATCGGGATTATGTGGAAGCCGCACAGTGGTACAGGAAAGCCGCAGAGCAGGGGAATGTGCATGCGCAGTTTTTGATTGGAGCCATGTACGACTGGGGTGATGGCGTAAAACAGAATCATACGGAAGCAGAAAAATGGTATAGGAAAGCAGCCGGACAAGGCTATGAAAATGCACGATGCTTACTTGAAGTGAAGCAGGACGACAGGGATTCCGTAGGATGCTACATGGTGTGGGCCGAGTTGGGTGATGCATTTGCCCAGTATATGCTTGGGAACAGGTATTACAGAGGCGAAGGCGTAAAGCAGAACTATGCGGAAGCCGAAAAATGGTACCAGAAAATGGCCGAACAGGAGAACGCTGCACTTGCATTTGGCTGCAAGGCCTTCGAATGCGAGGCTTATGAGGAAGCTATAAAATTGTTCAGCCATGCCGCCGAGCAGGAGGATGTAACGGCACAGTATTATCTTGGGCATATGTACTATGATGGCAAGGGTGTAAAGCAGGACTATGCGGAAGCGGCAAAGTGGTTCCTGAAAGCAGCCGAGCAGGGACATGCGAAAGCACAGAACTGGCTTGGGTATATGTACGACAGTGGCGAGGGCGTAAAGCAGGACTATGCGAAAGCCGCACAGTGGTACAAGAAAGCCGCCGAGCAAGGGGATTCGGCTTCGCAGTGCAACCTTGGGTGTATGTACTACTATGGCGAGGGCGTAAAGCAGGATTATGAGGAAGCAAAAAAGTGGTTCATGAAGGCTGCTGAGCAGGGGGACGAGGATGCGCAGAACATGCTCGCTGACATGTATCAGAACGGAACGGGCGTTGAAAGGAATCAGCGGAAGGCCAATGAGTATCACAGGCTCGCCGACACGCACGGTTTTGCCCGGGCACAGTCAGACCCCAGCATGATGCGCTTCAACTGGGGAGGAAAACAGGATGCCAAGGTCGCCGAGGAATGGTTCATGAGCCAGATGGCGAACTCCTCAACGCTGCGGCCGTAAACAAGACAGGGAGGAGCGTCCGCTCCCGCCCCACGTCCCCGTGCGGCAGCCCTTGCCGGGCGGGCGAATCCGTGCTATAATCTGTGTAGACTTCATGAGAAGGGGGCACACTATGTTTGCTTTGGACGGATATATAGACGGGAATACTCTTGTAGCCACGGATGAAAGCTTGCGGAATTTTCGCGGCGGTGAGATTCTGATTCGTGTCGTGCAGAACAACGCCCGGAAGGAGAAGGCCCCTGATAACGAGAAGAACGAGAAGTTGTCCGCATTGAATGCGATTCGCGGGGTGCTTGGGCTGAATAAGCCTTTGACTATCGCCGACATCCGGGCAGAGCGGCTGGGCTTATGATAGTTCTCCTTGACAGCAATATTGTTTTGGACGTGATGCTTCCCAATCCTGAATTGTTTGAGGAGTCAAATGCCGTGATGGAGCTGGCTGTAAAGGGATTCGATTTTTACATCTCCGCATCCGCAGTCACCGATATTTACTATATAACGAAAAGGTCTTGTCATAGTTCGGAAGCAACGAAGCAGACCATCAAGAATCTTCTCAAAATTGTTTCCGTCGCAGGAGTCGATGAGACTTGCATCCTCAATGCCTTGGATTCTAATTGGAAGGACTTCGAAGACTCGGTTCAGCATCAGGTGGCGCAGCAAATCAGGGCTGAGATAATCGTCACGAGGAATACGAATGATTATGTTGCTTCTTCGATTAGAGTTATGCCACCAAAGGAGTTTTTGTCGTTCGCAAATGAGATTCTGTAGCGTCCCCACACTGTGACTAAAGGAGGCATTGCGATGAATCTGCAAGACGAGCAGGAAAGGATATACGGCGAGATTGACCGGATAGGCAGGGAGGGGAACCCGGATGTGGGCTGCTTCCATGACGGTGTGGCGTTCCTGGACGAGTACCTGGGGGCACGGACGAAGGTTCTCTGGGTGCTCAAGAACTCCTACGACGAGACGGATGAGGACGGCAATCCCGCGAGCGACGGGCAGGACATACGCTGCTGGTTCGGCTCGCCGCACGGAACACCGATGTTCACCAAGATGGCGCTCGTATCATACTGTTTGGAGAGGGGCATCGGACGATACGACGATTCCCTGCTTGCCGACCGGGATGCTGTCCTGAGAAGCCTCCGTAAAACCGCCCTCGTTGATCTAAGCAAGCTGCCGGGCGCAAGTTCCGTCACGGACAGGCAGCTGAAAGAGGAGTTCGACCTGTTTCAGGAGGTCGTAAGGCGGCAGATAGACCTGTACGCCCCGGACATCATGATTTTTGGCAATACCCTGCACCTGTGTTACGGACTGTTTGAAGGTCTGGATTACAAGAATCCGCTCCATAGCTATATAGAAGACGGCGACTGCCTGCTCCGCTCGTTCACTGACGCAGGCGGCAAGCATCTGTATCTGGAAGCCTACCACCCCTCCTATCCCGGCGGATATGCCCGCTACGTGGACGTAATTCTCCATGCGGCAGCGGACTGGCAGGCTGGCCGGATAAAGTAAAACCTGCCGGGCGTAGCGTTTAATACCTGGCTTAGTAACATTTAAAACCGGGCCTTGTGGCTGGGGAGGGGGGGCGGGGCCGCCGCTGTACCCGTCCGCTCCCGCCCCAGTCTCCCGTAGGCATCCCCGCACTGTAGCCATCGCCGGTCGGGGAAGGGAGGCGGTGCCCCTACATGTCGTCCATGCTCAGGCCGGCCAGGGTGATCTGGTAGCCGGGGATGTTCTGGGCGAACGCGGCGGCCTTCTGCTCTAGGTCGGCGGGCCTGAGCTTCTTGGCCTGCCGCTTGACTTCGTAGACACAGCACTGCTTCTTGATGTCGTCCAGCGTTATGATGTCAAGCTCGTTCTGGGATTTCTTGTCCCACCAGCCGCCAATCTGCGTAAAGGTCTTTTCCTCGGCAAGCTTTTCTGCAAAGTAATGCTCCAGCGTCTTGCCTGTGAAGGTCTCGTAATCCCGGATGACCGCGTCGCGGAGCAAATCGTACTGCCCGAATTCTATCATATCCTGATGGGGGTATATGAAGCGGAAGTAGAATCTCTGATAGGCATCGACAATCTGGTAGCGGGCGTTCCTGCTGCCCTGTTTGGACAGGAGGGGGCGGACGGGCTTTATGACGGAGAACACCTTCTCCAGGTTCTGAAGGTATGAGCCGGTGTTCTTGCCTATGACGGAATCAATCTCGCTCTGGGACGTGAGTCCCCCGGCGATGAGGCTCAGAATCGAAAAGTAGGTGCCGTAGTCCTTGCCTATCTCGCTGACGAGCACGTCCTTGCCGTCGGTCAGGAAGGGGGAGGGCATGCTGATGGCATAGTCTATCATCTTCTTCTTGGTGAATGCCTTGGCGTACATCATGAGGAAGATGTACTTGGCCACCCCGCCCGAGAACATGTACAGGCACAGCAAGTCTTCTTTTGTGTACTTGGGGGAGAAGTCGGAGAGTATCTGCTTGACGACGGAGATTTTGAAGGGCTTCAGGTGGATGAAGTGCGTTGCCCTGCCGAAGAGCGGCTCCTTGTTGTCCTTGAAGATTCTGGTCATCATGGAGTATATGGAACCACAAGCGATGAGGTTCATGCGGGAAGCGGACTTGTAGCTGTCCCAGAGGTCCTGGATGCGGCTGAACACGCTTTTGTTGACCAGTTCCAAGTCCTGAAACTCATCGATGACAAGGGTGAAATGCTCTTCCCGGGAGAACTGGAAGACGGCCTCAAGGAGCTCTGGGACGGATTGAATCTGCCCGAATACCTTCAGTCCTATGTCATCTGCCAGTTTCTTCTGCCACAGCTCGCACAGATTTTTTTCCGGGCTGCGGCTGGTAAAGAGGTAACAGGCCTTCTTGCCTCCCATGAACTTCTTGAGAAGCTCGGTTTTGCCTATCCTGCGGCGGCCCGTCACAACGGTAAAGCAGGCGTTGCGGGCAGACTGCCGCTCTATGTCGCCGAGAACCTTGAACTCTTCTTTCCGGTCGTAAAACACTTCCATAAATAGACGTTGCCCTCTGTATTAATTTAATGGCCATTAAAATAATGGCCATTAAATTAATGGTTGTTATATTAATGATCATTATATAGCATGGGGGCGAAAAGTCAAGGATAAAAGAAGCAAATCTGGCGGGGAAGGATGGTGAACCCGGACGTGGGCTGAGTCCATGACGGCGTTGCTTTCCTGGATGAGTACCTGAGGGGCTTGCGCTGGCCCATGTGGAGGAGACACGACAGTTCCTGCCGGAGTACACGCTAGCCCATGTGCGGGACACTCGATAGTCCGTGTGGAGGAGACACGCTAGCTCATGTGCGAGGTTCACGCTAGCCTATAAGGAGGAGGCACGACAGTCCCTGCGCGGAGTACACGCTAGCTCATGTGGAGGAGACACGCTAGCTCATGTGGAGGAGACACGCTAGCTCATGTGAGGGACACTCGATAGCCCATGCGTGGGAGTGCACTCTAGTTAGATTGTTCCATCAATCTAACTGGTGTATTTTCTAAATCTAATTAAGGAGAAAGATGCATCTAGCTTGGTTGAACAATTGACCGTCACGGGAGTTCCGTCAGTCCGGCCTAGTTGAACTCCCTGATCCGGTACCGTACGCCAAGTCCGTCGCAAAGCTTCTGGCAGGCGGCCTCGTCATCCGCGCTGATTGTCGTGGAGACCGTCGTCATCGTGACTGACGGGACGTGCTGCTGTACGAGGCGGGCGAATTCCAGCATGGCGGGAAAGGCCTTTTCCTTGAAGCTGGGGCGGACGGTATCCTCGTAAATCGCCGGGTCGCTGGAATTGAGGCTTATGGACACCGCGTCCACGAGCCCTTCCAGCTGCGGGGTGATGTCCCTGCCGTTTATCAGGTTCCCCAGTCCGTTGGTGTTCAGCCGTATGCGTGCGCCGGAGTTCTCCCGTATGAAGCTGGCCGTCTGCAGCAGCAGGTCCAGGGCTTCCGTCGGCTCCCCGTAGCCGCAGAAGATTATCTCCTGGTATGAGGCGAATCCCGCTTCTTGCAAGGCAGCCGTCACCTCCTGGAAGTCCGGCTCGTGGTCCAGCCAGAGGGAATTGCTTCCATATACTCCCTCGCCTTCCTGCCTGATGCAGAAGCGGCATGCGCAGGGGCAGCGGTTGGTAAGGTTGAGGTACAACCCTCCTTTCACCGCGTATGCTATGTTCATCTGTTTCATTGTATGCCTCCTGCTGAATTCTTCCCATAATCCGAGAGTGTGCTTGCAACGGAAGCAATCATAGCTCATTTTTCCGAATTATGCAAACGGTGCGGAAGCTCGGTCGGTTTTTTGATGCACGCGGTACTCCCCATTGATTAAATGTGGAATACGTGCTACTGTAATCCTGCCTAGTAATTCTGTAGGTTTTTATCAGAGCGATGAGGTATATATGGCGTACAAGATTGCGGTTGCGTCTTCCGATGCATCCAACGTGGATGTGCATTTTGGGGCGGCCGGAGACTTTTTGATTTACAATGTCGCTGACGACGGTTCTTTTTCCCTTGCGGAAAAGCGCTCCTGTCCCCGGGAAGGGGAGGAAAATGCATCTTCATCAGGCAATGCAGGTCCATGCGGGAGAGGATGTGGCGGCGGCAGTGCGGCCCCGTGCGGAGGGGAGTCCGCTGTTGCCTGCGGTTCGGGTCCGGACGGGACGGGCTCATGCAGTGGGCAGGGGAACGGCTGCGGCCACGCTGGTGCGGTTTCTGCAAAAGTCCAGCTCGTTTCGGACTGCCGCTGCGTCGTCGCGGCGAAGATAGGCTTCAACGTGACCAAACAGCTGGAGAAAAAGGCCATCTCCGGCTTTGACGTTGAATGCCCTGTGCAGGAGGCCTTGGAGAAGATAACGAAATACTTCCACAACGTGGACAACCATGTTTCGCTGGCACGAAGGCGCGATGGATAGGATCGTAAATCGAATCCCGGCCTGGGGTATAGGTTTGGGGCGAGGGCTGGTGTATGGAAAAGTTTGAAAAACGGCAGCCGGTCCTGCTGCGGCTTCTGCTTGTCCTCGTCGCAAGCTTCATATTCGCGTTCAATATAAATACCTTTGTCCATTCCGCCTCCCTGTTTCCCGGTGGATTTGCAGGCGTCGCCCTGCTGGTGCAGAAGTCCTTCAAAAGTTTCCTGGGGATATCCCTTCCGTATTCCGCATTGACCTATGCGCTGAACGCTGTTCCCATCGCCATCGGGTTTAGGTTCATTGGCCGCAAGTTCACGGTGCTGTCCTGCGTCCTTATCGTGGTCTCAGGGCTTGCGGCAGATTTTCTTCCCTATATCACCCTTACGGACGACAAGATCCTGTGCGCCGTTTTCGGTGGCCTGCTCAATGCCCTTGCCGTCAGCCTCTGCCTTTTTGCGGAAAGTTCCTCTGGCGGCACGGACTTCATTGCCATCTATATAGCCGAGAAGACGGGAAAATCCGCATGGAACATCATCCTTTCGTTCAACTGCATCGTGCTCTGCATTGCGGGCATCCTGTTCGGATGGGATGCGGCCCTGTATTCGATTATATTCCAGTACACTTCCACGCAGGCCATTGACCTCCTGTACAAAAAGTATGCGAAGACCACCCTGCTGATCATCACGTCAAAACCGGACGAGGTGTACCGGGTCATACGGGAACAGACGAACCACGATGCCACGCTGTTCCGTGGGACGGGGCTGTATTCGGGGAAGGAGCGGGCCCTCCTGTATTCCGTCGTGTCCAGTTCGGAGTCGGGCCACTTGGAACGGGAAATCCGCCAGACGGACCCGGATGCCTTTATAAATGTCCTGCAGTCCAAGGCCATCATCGGCAAATTCTTCAAGCGGTCCAACGACTGAGTTGTTTTTCGGCTTGCTTTTTTCTGCAAGTCGTGCAACAATGCGGTATGATTCAGGATATCTATCCGAGCACATTGAACAACAGCTACGTTGCCTGCGGAATTGGCGACGGGGACTTCCTCCTTGCCTTTGACGGGGAAGGAAGGCTTCTTCTGGGCGAAAAGGATGGGGCCGCCGTCTTTACGACGGGGGCAGACGTGGAGGCCTCCCGTTCGGTATACCTTTTTTCTTTGGACGAAAGGAAGTTCTTCCTGTCGCTGGATGTACCCGACTGTCATGGCCGGGAAAAGGACGGCTTCGCATTCCGTTCGATCAGGGAAATACGGGATTCTTTTTCTGGTACGGATGTTTTTGCTGCGTTTACGGCATACCACCTGTGGCGCTGGTATGCGGACAACCGCTACTGCGGAAGGTGCGCCGGTAGGCTTGAGCGTGATGCTGTGGAGCGGGCCCTGCGCTGTCCCGAGTGCGGCAACGTGATTTACCCGCGGATAAACCCTGCCGTCATTGCCGGCGTCGTAAAGGGCGACTGCCTGCTGGTCACCCGCTACCGGAAGGGATACGCGCATAATGCGCTTGTCGCGGGCTTTGCGGAGATAGGCGAAACCCTTGAACAGACGGTGGCCAGGGAGGTCATGGAGGAGACGGGGATCAAGGTCAAGAACATCAGCTACTACAAGTCCCAGCCCTGGGGAATGGCGCAGGATATGCTGGTCGGATTTTTCTGCGAGGCGGACGGAGATGCCCACATCCACATGGATGAAGGCGAGCTGAAATACGCGGAATGGGTTCAAAGGGATTCCATCGTCCTGCAGCCGAACAGTCTGAGCCTTACGAACGAAATGATGAGGATGTTTAAGGAAGGGCGGATATGACGGTGGAGGCCGTCTGTCAAAAGAGCCTCTCCTAAAGTCGCCACTAAAAGCCTTGTCCTAAGAACCGTCCGTGTGAGTTTGTCGCCAGTCCTTGGGAAGCATGCCTGTGGAGCGTTTGAACGCGCCGGAGAATTTGCTTGCGTTGGAATAGCCGCAGAGGCCTGCTATTTCGGTGATTGAACGGTTGGTGGAAACGAGCAGGTTCTTTGCGTGTTGGATGCGCACCTGCGTCCGGTAGGCGTTTATCGTGAGCCCGTACATTTCCTTGAAGACTTCCTGCATCGTGGTCCGGTTCAGGTGGATCTTCTGTGCCAGCTGTTCTATTGATATGTCTGTTTCAAGCTGGCTTGTGATGAGCCTGCGCACCTGCTGAACCTTGCGCCCGGTCGTGCCGCTGAAATAGAGGTCCGAGTGGTCCCGTCCCTGGTGCTTGTGCATCATCAGAAGTATCGCATGGACGACCGACAGCCGTATATAGTGCTTTGAAAACTCCGAAGGACGCTGCATCATTTCAAGGAAGAGCTTTTCAAGCAGTTCATCCGCAGGAAAGCGGATGCAGGAGTCGCTACTCCTGATTTCGTTAAAAAAATCATCGGTGGTGAATTCCTTGCAGGAAAGGAAGCCGTTCAGGAACGAAACTGTCTCGCGGGGAAACAGAATGAGGCTGATGCAGTTCATTCCTGATTTCCCCAGGCTGCATTTTCTGGTTCCTGTCCTGCTGTTGAAGAACATCACGTCGCCTTTGTCTCCGCTTGCAAACTGCCTGTTTTCAAGTTCAAATTCTGCATGGCCTTCGGCAATGTACATGATTTCGAGCACGTCTACCGTTTTTCTGGCTGCCTGATAGCAGGGGTTGTAGGATTCAAGTTCTGAATAGACGAGCTCAATCCCTTTCGCAATGTGGGTGTGCTTCATGATGCCTTCACCGGCAGGTTCCTGCATCCGGTAGATTTCCTCGCTCTCCCGTTTGCTGACAAGATGCAGGTAGCTCTTGAACAGCTTGTCAGCAGGAAGGGGTGCATCGGGTTTTTGAAGCTCGTCTTTCATCATGTCTCCTGCGTTGCAGAGGTCATGCTTCAGGCAACTGCACTTTTTGCCGTGTTGCTGACGACCTGCCTGCCCATGTTCCTGAACGCACCTATAAGATAGACTATTGCAATGATAAGTACAAGGGTGTCCGTTACAAGCTGGGCAAAGAAAATGCCTTTGACTTCAAGTCCGAAGAGGTTCGGAAGGATCAATACCAAGGGGAGGAAGAGCACGAGCTGCCGTGCAAGGGCAAGGATTGAAGCAGCGCTTGCCTTTCCGATGGACTGGAAGAAGGTGATGGCCAAAATCAGGACTCCATAGCTGATGTAGCTTGCGAAGAGGACGCGGAGCATGGGTGCTCCTGCCGTGACGATGGCAGGATCGGTAATGAACAGGGAGAGCATCTTCGCAGGGAAACACATGATGGGAATATAGAACACGAGGGCAAGTACCGTCGCTGAAATCATGAAGGTTCTCGTGAATGAGGTAACTCTTCCGTACTTCTTGGCTCCGTAGTTTGTGCCGATGGCGGGCTGGAAGCCTTGGCTGATTCCCCACAGCGGTATGAAGGCAAACGCCTGGAGGCTGAGGGCAGCCCCCAGAATGGTCTGCCACTCGCTGCCGCCCCAGCGCTGTGCGGTATTGTAGAGGATTGTCTGCTGCACCATGGACATGACCTGCATGAGCATTGCTGATATTCCGACGCTCAAGACAGGACCGATGAGGTCTTTTTCAAAGCGTATCTTGTGAATCTTCACCGTGTCGCTCTTCTTGAGGAAGTAGAAGAATGACATGGCCATCAGCACAAACTGAGAGATGATGGTTGCGAAAGCGGCTCCAAGGATTCCATTCTGCGTGCCGAGCGCAGTGATGAGGATTGGATCGAGCACGATGTTCAGGATTGCGCTCGCGGCCATAATGGCCATTGCTTTCTTGAGCTTTCCTTCTCCACGCATGATCATGTTGGTCGACTGGCCGAGGTTTACGAACAGTGAGCCGCAGAAGACGATGCGCAGGTAGCGGACGGCTTCTTCGAGGACTGCTCCTTCTGCTCCTGCAAGGGCAAGGAGCTGTCGGGTGAAGAGCAGGCCCAGGACGATGACCAGTACGGAAAGGAGTGAGACGAAGGCGATGAGGTTCCCAAGAATTTTGTCAACGGTTTTCCGGTCCTGTTCGCCGATTGCACGGGAAAGCACGGAAGATGAGCCCACCCCGATCAGTGTCGCAATGCCGCTGTTCACGAGCGTGAAGGGATACGAGACTTTGACTGCCGTCATGGCGACGGGGCCAATCATCTGGCCGACAAAGACGGCATCCATGAAATTGTACAGCCCGATGACAACCATTCCGAGGATGGCCGGAACGCTCAATGAGAGCATCGTCCTGAACACATTTCCATTGATGAGCATGTCGCGGGTGTTTTGCTTGCTATTCATACAAACCTCCAGGTAAAACTTTTTGGGTCAGCAACAGCTGTTTGTTAGTCATTGCTAACGCCTAGATGATAGCAGGGCCTGCGTTCCTTCGCTACTCCGAAATACAGAATTCAGCCCGTTCTGCAATTTAAATTGAGGGGCGGTGAGGACAATCGTTTTCTCAAACAAGAACGCCCTGTGCCGGCTCTTGCCCAAATCATCCTCTTCCTTTATAATGCTTCCTATGTACAATCTCAGGCTCTACCATGACGACGACCGGACGACCTTCCACAGGGAGTCCCTCCTTTTTTTCTCCCAGTGCGGGCCGACAGGGAGGATTTCGCTGGGGGAGCTGTTGAGGTTGACTGCCGATGCCGCTGTTGAAGACTACCGGGAACGGGGAATGTCGTACGGGTTCCTTGCGGAACATGACATAGCCATCCTCGTGTCGCGCCTTGCATTCCGCTTCCATTCCATGCCCCGTGCCGACCAGCGGGTGAACATCACGACCTGGGAGGAAAAGCCCGAGTCGCTCCAGCTCAGGCGTGCCTATGAGATAGCGGGGGAAGGGGAAGGTCTCCTGGTTTCGGGCATGTCCAGCTGGCTTCTGGTGAACCCCAAGACCCGACGGATTATTCCCAGCAGGGACTTCACCCTGCGTCCTCCGGTCGAACTCGAGAAGGATCACGACTGCCTGCAGCCCGGCAAGATTGTCCTGCCTGCGGACATGGATCTGTGGCATGAGCGGACGATATGCCTGTCCGACATAGACGCGAACTGCCACACGAACAACTGCCGTTACGGAGCCTTTGTGGAGGATGCCCTGCCCCCTGCCCTTCGGGACAGGGAGTTTACGGACTTCCGCCTGAACTATTCAAAGGAGGCCAAGCTGGACCAGAGGATGCAGGTGTTCGGCAGGGCGGACGAGGCGGAGCGCAAGCTGGTCATGGTGGGCAAGACCGAGGACGGCAATTCATTCGAGGCGGAGCTGTACTGGAAATGAAAAATACGGAAAAGACGGGCGGTACGACGGCGGGAAACGGCGGGGCAGGGGACGCCGTGTTGCGGAAGGGCTATCTGGGACGTCTTACCAGCAGGTTCCGGGTCAAGAACTTCTGGAAGAAATTCGTCTTTGTCGCCATCGCAATATTCCTGATGGGATTCAGCCTTTCCTTTCTTATAGAGGCTTCGTGGGGGACCGACCCCTATTCCTTTATGAACTTGAACATCGCCGGCAAGTTGGGCTGGACCCTGGGCAACTGGCAGCTGATGCTCAACGCCGCCATGCTGCTGTTCATGCTCGCCTTCGGCCCGGAGCACATCGGGGCGGGGACCATCCTAAACATGGTGCTGATCGGCTATACGGCGGACTTCTTCTGCTGGCTCTGGCTGCAGCTGGGGCTCCATGCCGTCATCTGCCTGCCGGAATACTTTCCCCTCCGCGTCGCCGTGTTCGCCTGTGCCCTCTTCTTCTTCATCGTGACGGCGGCCGTCTACATGAACTGCGACATGGGCCTTTCCCCTTACGATGCGGCCATAAAGATAGTCAGCGGCTGGATTCCCCGCATTCCCTACTTTGCCATCCGCATCGCCTACGACCTGCTCGCCGTGGGAATCGGCCTTGCCGCCGGCTTGACTTCCGTACGGGGCCTGCAGGGTTCGCTACTCGGTACCGTCATAATGGCCTTCGCAATGGGCCCCGCCATCAGCACCGTGGGCCGTCTGATGAAGAAGCATATCGGAGTCTTCCGGGAGTGAGGCTGGGGCTGACGCCCGTCCACAGGCTTGCCTTTTATGCTGGAAAGGTATATCCTTGTCCCTATGTATACGCATAAAGTAGGTTTTGCCAAACAAGTATCGATATTGACGGTTTTCCTCCTGCTGCTCGCCGCTCCGCTTGCGGCTTTGAGCGTGAACCGGGAGGCTCCCTCGTCTTCAAATAAGAACGTCGAGGGCTACACTCTGGAGAACGGGCTCAAGGTCTTTACGTCCGAAAACCACAGCGTTCCCCTGGTCTACATAGAGATTGCCGTCCGTGCGGGGGGCGTGACCCAGACCCCGGAGACGGCGGGCATGTTCCACTTGTACGAGCACATGATGTTCAAGGGCAACGAGCTGTACCGGGATGCGGCTTCCGTCCAGAAGGCGATAAACGACATGGGGGTGACCAACTGGAACGGCACGACCAGTCCCGACTGCGTGAACTACTTCTTTACGATTCCAAAGGACCAGCTTGAAAACGGCCTTGCCTTCTGGAACGCCGCCATCCGCAGCCCCCTGATGGATCCGAAAGAGCTTGAGAACGAGAAGAAGGTCGTCCTTTCCGAGATAGAGGGGGGCCTGTCCGATCCTTCCACCGTCCTGTCCAACTACCTGCGCACCAAGCTCTTCCCCGACGCTCCCTATCGCTGCGATGCCGCGGGATCGTCCGAGGTGGTCAAGAATGCGACCGTCGCGCAGCTCCGCGACATGCAGAGCAAGTACTACATTCCTTGCAACGCCGCGCTTTTCGTCGGGGGCGACATCAATTCCTCCGAGGTCCACGCCCTCGCCAAGAAAATCTGGGGAAGCTGGACCAACAACGGCAACAAGGCCCCTGCGAAGCAGCCCCAGCAGTCCCTGGCTCCATTCTCCAAGCCTCTGCTGGCGGTCATGCCGTACGACAAGATGACGGAGCAGCTTGCCGATGTTGAAGTCTACTTCCGTGGCCCGGATGCGGACTACAATCTTGAGGACGTATATGCTTCCGACTACCTGGAGAACCTGATGGACGATCCGGACGGTTCCTTTGCCCAGGGCCTTGTGGCCGACGGGGAACTTGAGATTCCCGACTCCGCCTATGTCTGGGGCGGGGGGAGCTTCAACAGGGCGATGGGGATGTTCTCTTTCGGGGCGGTCATGCTGGAGCCGGAGAAGAACCTTCCCGCCCGCACGGAGCACCTGCTGTCCAAGGTGCAGGACGAAATCCTGCCCGCCATGGCGGCGGATCCCTCCCTCTATACGGCAGCCAAGGTCAAGGACATCGTGCGCAAGCTGTCCGACTCGGACATCGTTTCCACGCAGACGGCCGAAGGCATCCTGTCGCAGGTGCGGAGCGCCTGGCTTAGGGCTACTCCGGATTTCTACTACAATTACAACAGCAGGATGGGCAAGGTGACCCAGGCAGACGTCCAGTCCTTTGTGGGCAGGTATGTCAGCGGCAAGGCCCCCCTGGTCCTGGTGTTGGTGAATCCGTCCGTCTACCAGAAGACGAGGCAGGCTTTTGCGGCGAAGGGCTATGAGGTCATTTCTGCGGACAATGCCTTCTGGTGGAAAAACCGCCGCTATGCCCCGGATCCCGCCAAGCTTGCGCAGGAAACGGCAGTTCCCGACAGGCAGGACATCTATGTGCCTTCCGCTTCCAAGAAAAGTTCCTACAAGCTTTCGGCAAGCCGCACCGTGGACAGGCTGACGCTCAAGAACGGCATCCCGGTCTATGTCCTGCGCGACGCAAAGAGCAGGATTGCCACCGTGAGCATTGCCGTGCGGGGTGGCGTGGACCGGCTGACGCCCCAGACCTCCGGCTTGGAGTCCGCCCTCTTTTCGATGATGGCGGACAGCTCCGCGAACTACGACTACACGTCGAGGAAGACGATAAGCTTTGACAACCAGTCGTCGATTGCTTCGACCTGCAAGGTTGCGGGATCTTACCTGACGCTTTCTTCGATAGACACATACCTTTACGACATGATTCCCGTGCTGACCGACGGTTTTGTGAATCCAGACTTCAACGAACAGCTGTACTCGCTTCTGATGAACAGCTATTCGATGAACGTCCAGAGGATGCTCAACGATCCTGAGGAGCTGCTGGACTATGCGGCCTACAAGGAGCTGTACAAGGGGCATCCGTTTGAGTCGCAGACTTCCGTCACTCCCGATTCCATCGGGAACATCACGGTTGAGAATATGATGGCCCTGCACAGGAAGGTGCTGAATGCACAGAACATCTTCGTCTTTGTGTCAGGCAACATCTCCTCGTCCAAGCTCGTCTCCGAGCTGAACAAGACCCTGGGCCTGCTGGAGTCGGATGCGTCCGAAGTCTACAAGCCCCATTCGGTGCCCCCGGCCAGCATTGGCGGGAAGGACCAGGTGTTGACCCATCAGTCGGCGCAGGGAACGGGCTATGCCCAAAGGGTTTTCGCCGGTCCGACGGCTGATTCCGCCGACTACATTCCTGCGGTCATTGCTTCCAAAATCTATTCGACAATCCTGTTCAACGTCGTCCGCGAGCACCACGGGGCCT
Organism: Treponema sp.; assembly: GCA_024690865.1. Classification (GTDB taxonomy): domain Bacteria; phylum Spirochaetota; class Spirochaetia; order Treponematales; family Treponemataceae; genus Treponema_D. The sequence continues at coordinate 16,717 of JAILON010000162.1, forward strand.
GCTACACGCCGTCTTCGATGATGCAGCTTTCCCGCGCTCCGACGGGGGGCGAGTACATCTTCAAGATTTCCGACACCGAGCATTTCGTCAGCTACGTCAAAGAGGCGCGGGACTACATGGCCTCCGGCAAGGTCATAGATTCCGTGGGAGAGGACGGCAGCTACATCGTTTCGGATATAAAGGACGAACTTGAAAGCTACCGGAACTCCTACATTGTTTCCACCTATTCGGGGCAGAGGACTGCCGCCGCCGTTGCTGGCCAGCTTGTCTACAATCTGTTGAGCTATGACGACATGGCGTTCTCGGACAAGCTCAATGCGCAGGTCCTGGATCTGGATGCGGAGGCGGTCGTGTCCGTGTTCAAAAAATACTGGTGCGACGCGGACAGCCAGTGGTGGATCATGGTTGGTCCCGAACTGAAGGACAAGGTGAAGTTTTAGGATTTTGATGGCGATTTTAAATAGAGGGTGAAATAGAAGGAGATTTTGCTTTTGCCTCGAAAGTCCGTCCAGGCTTTCGAGTTTTCCTCGGGAGAAAAAGTATGGATGAAGAAGAAGCGGTAGATTTGTCAGAATTTGCGGAGGACCTTTCGGATGGGGCCTCTGAAGCCGTAGACCAGAGCCTCTTTACGGGAGAGGAGAAGAAGGTTCAGAACAAGGAGGAGGAGTTCAGCTCCATGCTGCACGAGAACTTTTCCCCCAAGCAGATAGGCTCTATAGCCCGCTATACCGAGCCCGTTTCGGCCTCGGTGGCTTTGGATGCCGTTATCCAGATGTTCAAGGATGATGACAAGCTGATGGCCATTCCCGTGGAGGAGTATGACCATGTTGTCGGCTTCATTGACCGCAAGACGGTGGATTCTGTATCTGGAAGCATGTGGAAGCGCTTTACGTCAAGCAGCATTACCGAATTTATCCAGCGGGTTGACGTAATCCTCTACGCCCGGGAATACATCGAGAACAACCTGAAAAAGGTGTCCGACATAAACAGGAAGTACGAGATAAGCTATTTCCCCGTGTTCAACGGCAAGAGCTTCTTCGGCATGGTTTCCCTTGACGACTTCCTTGATAGGACCGCCGAAATCCGCGAGCAGGACCTCGCCAAGGCCTCCGCCATACAGCAGAGCTTCTTCCCCCATGGTGACGTCACTTCCTCGCTGCCGTACAAGTTCTGCTTCTGGAACCAGATGGCCAACGAGCTGGGCGGAGACATGATAAACATCTACCGCCTGTCGGATTCGTGCAGCCTTGTCGGCTGCTTCGACGTGTCCGGCAAGAACGTCGCGGCATCGCTTCTGACGGTGACGGTCAGCACATTCTTCCAGTCCCTGCTTGCGACCAGCAACAAGGACCGGAATCCTGTCCACATCATCGCGATGCTGGACGCATATCTGGCCCGCGTTGTTCCGCCGGGCAACTTCATCACGGCGGCGCTCTGCTACGTAGACTACGAGAAAAAGAACTTCTGCATCTTCAACTGCGGACACACGACGACCTACCTCATCCGCAAGCAGGGCGACAAGGTCTTCAACGTGTCCATAGATCCCAAGCTGCCCCCTCTGGGTATGGGTGCAGTGCATGACCAGCTTATGGCCAGCCTGGAGAACAGGGAGACAAAGCATCCCTACAACGCCTACAAGATGTCTTCCGGCATACATTTGAGCATGTATTCCGACGGCTTTACCGACATGAAGGATGAGCAGGGCGACCGCTACGAGGACGTGCGGGCGAAGGACTTCTTTGTCAAGCTCTACGACGTTGCCGATGGCGAGGTGAAGGGCGAGGTGGAGAAGACCGTCAAGGAATGGATAGGAACGGCAATCCTGCCCGATGACGTTACCGTCATAGACATTCGCTTCTAGGGCGGGAAAACTGGTTGCCAGCTGATGGATGCGGCAAGTTGATTGGAGTACAGGACAACGGAGGCGATACGACAATGGAGGGCAACAAGACGATGGATGCGGCCCTGTACCTGATTCCCGTCACCTTGGGCGGAGACGATGTGAACCGGGTTCTTCCTGGCTACAATCTCGATGTCGTGTGTTCCATACGGCACTTCATCGTGGAGAACGTCCGGTCTGCCCGCCGTTTCCTCAAGCTTGTGGACAAGTCAATCGACATAGACGGGCTGACCTTCCAGGAGCTGAACGAGCATACCGACCTTGCCAGTATATCGCACTATCTGGATCCACTTGAGAAGCAGGGGGAAAGTATCGGCGTCATAAGCGAGGCCGGCTGTCCCGCTGTTGCCGACCCCGGGGCTGCGGTGGTGGATATGGCGCAGCGGAAAAATCTTCGCGTGGTTCCGCTCGTGGGGCCGTCCTCCATCATCATGGCAGTCATGGCGAGCGGCTTTTCCGGACAGTCGTTCGCATTCAACGGCTACCTGCCGATTAAGGATGGGGAGCGGTCTTCCAAAATCCGCAAGCTGGAGGGACGTGCCTGGAGCGAGGGCCAGACCCAGCTCTTTATAGAGGCTCCCTATCGCAACGGAAAGATGTTTTCCGCCATAGTGGCGGCCTGCCGGGGCGACACCCGGCTCTGCATCGCCGCCGGGCTTACGACGAAGCAGGAGTGGATACGCACGAAGTCCATTTCCGAGTGGAAGAAGTTCCCCCTTCAGAAGCTGGAGGAGGCCATAAGCAAGGTTCCCGCCATATTCCTCCTGTACCGGGGCTGATGGAACTGAAGGCGGCCATCGGAGCGTTTAGCCACAGGTAGCGTTTTCCAGGTTCCATAACAAAAATTATTATCCTAAATGCTCCTTTTGCGGTACAATGTCCGTATGTTCAGCCGAGCCATCCGCCTCGGGGCCATCAGGCGGGCCATAGCATCTGTTTTCCTCATAGCCGTGGGGGGGCTTCTGTTTGCCTCCGTCAAGACGGCGGACCTGCTTGAGGGGTATCTGAACAACAGCCTGACGGTAAAAAAACTGACGCTTTCGCTCAATGACAGGATGCTGTCCAAGAAGTCCACTTCCATTTCCAACGGCATTGCGGTGCAGATTTCCACCGGCTCGGTGGTCATAAACACGACGGGCAACGGGTCGGTAAGCCTGCGACCTTCCGCCAGCGTGGGCTACCCGGCGGCCAAGAACCTGAAACTGGGCGTTTCGTCCAACATTTCCTTTTCTGGCGGCAAGAACTCCGGCTCCAGCACGTCGCTGTCGCTCAGCCTGGACATCTATTCCTCCGTCATAGACGAACGGAACATAACCCTGCTCAAGGCGGACCGTTCCGTGCTGGAGGCGCGGCGGGCGCTGGCGGACGGGCTGGTGAAGCAGGAGCAGGCATTCTATTCCGAGTTGAAGTCGCTCTTTGACTGTGCGTCCAAGCTGACGAGCGCGGAGAATACCCTCTGGGAGGACAAGCTGAGCTTCCGCGAATTGAAGGTGAAGGGCTACGAATCGACGTCGCTCAAGTATCGGCAGGCGGAGACCAGGATACGGACCGATGAGCACAACGTATCGAATTATAAGCGCGACTTGGAGAAGAACGTCAAGGTCTTTGCCAGGAAATGCGGAGTGGACTATCGGGCGGACGACGCATTGGACTGGCTGCCCTCGGACATTCCCCAGGTGGAGGGGCTGGACATCCGCTCCTTCCGGGAGGAGGACTTTTCCGCCGTGGAAAGCGCGGTCTGGACGAACAAATTGAACGGCCTGGTGCGCAAGGCGGACAAGCGCTTTTCGCTTGCCGCCAACGGGGGCTACACCTTTGACAATTCCAGCGCACGGGGCAGCGACACCATAGACGGAGGGCTGGACTTCAACATGGCGGGAGGCGCGCTGGCGGCCGGGGCCGGGGTCAGCGTCCCGGTTACCCGCAACAACATGGGCGACAACTCCCATTCGCCCGTCTACACGATGAACCTTTCACTTAATCCGACTAAGTTTCTGACTGACAATATCTCCCGGCAGCAGCAGGGCATAGCCGAGGAACAGGAGCTGCTGGACATACGGAGCGCACGCGACGAGTGGGAGCAGAAGGTCGTGGAAAAGCAGGAGAGCCTTGAGAACCTCCTCTGGAGCAAGAAGGGCAACGAGGAGTCGTATGAGCTGTACAAGTCGCTTGAGGCGGATACCCTCAAATGGTACAAGGCGGGAATCGTAAACGAGGGCGAATACCGCACCGCGCTCACAAATATGCGGACCTACAAGATCCAGACCATAATCAACGATTTGGAGCTGCTGATTTACAACAGCGAGGTCAAGCTGCTCTTCGTGCGCGACTACGAACTGGCGGTCCTTGACGGGAAGGATGGCGTGGAGGGCAGGGCTGTTGCGACGGGTGGGAGCGCGTCGGCTGCCAGCGAAAAGGAGGACGGCCGATGAAGGGAAAGTTTCGGCTGGCAGTCGTTCTTCTCCTGCTGCTTGTGGTCATTGGAGCGAGTCTTTTCTTTGCACGCACGTTCCTCGGTTCTTCCAAAGCGAACAACGTGACCTATACCGTCCGCGAGGAAACCTACGAGAACGCCATCGACATAAGCGGGACCGTGCAGGCCGCCCAGTCGCAGACGTTGCAGGCGCTTTCCGACGGGACGGTGATCGCCGTTTACGTTAAGCAGGGCGACGAGGTGAAGAAGGGCGACGTGATACTCCAGCTGGACGACACCACCCAGCGGTACAACCTGGAGAAGCACCTGCTGAACATGCAGGTGACACGGATAAACGGCTCCGCCAAGGAGTACGAGCTGATGAAAACCGAGAAAGCCTCGCTCGAACAGAAGATAAACGAGCGCAAGGTCACGGCAACATTCGATGGAATTATAGCGGCCATCAGCGCGTCCGTCGGGGACTCCCTCGCCGCGAAGGATTCGATCGGCACGCTCGTGGACAAGTCATACCTCACGGCGCAGGTTGAGATTGCGGAAACAGACGTGGCGAGCCTTGCGGTCGGGCAGAAGGTCACGTTCAGTTTTCCTGCCTACAAGAAGGATAAGGTGGAAGGCTACGTCGTCAGCTGGCCGGCAATAGGCGAGACGACCTCGCGCGGGGCAACGGTCGTCAAGGCCAGGCTCCGCATAGATGAATACCCTCCGGTTATACTTCCCAATTTCTCTTTCTCAGGGACGATAGAAATAGCCCCGCCCGAAACCTTTCTCTTGGTCAGCAGCTATGCGGTGGGCCGGGAGAACGGGGCGGCCTTTGTCGTCAAGAGCGGCAGCGCCGAGAAGATACCGGTGAACGTGCAGAATTATGGGGCGGGCTATGTGAAGATTCTCAGCGGCAACGTGAAGGCGGGCGACGTGCTTGTTGCGCAGAGCAGCGGCCCCAGGTCGGGCACGAACCCGATGCGGGGCGGAATGCCGAGCGGAATGGGCGGTATGCCCGGCGGGGGAATGGGCGTCCCTGGAAGCGGCTCCGGCAGCAGGAACGGCTCCGGCGGCGGATCCGGCATGCCCCGGAGGTAGCGGGCAGGATATGGAAAGCGTCGCAAAAATTGCTGCCGCCAGGACACCGGTAATAGAGATGCAGGACGTCAGGCGTGTCTACGTGATGGGCGACCAGGAAGTCCATGCGCTCAGGGGTATCTCCTTTGCCATACAGGAAGGAGAGTTCGTTTCCATCATGGGGCCGTCTGGGTCAGGCAAGTCCACCTGCATGAACATGATTGGCTGCCTGGACAGGCCGACGGCGGGCATCGTCAAGATAAACGGAAAGGAGACCGCCAGGATGGGCGAGAAGGAGCTTGCCTACCTCCGAAACAGGACGGTCGGATTCGTGTTCCAGCAATACTTTCTGTTGAACTCCATGTCCGTATTGGAGAATGTCATGCTGCCCCTGCGCTATCAGGGAATCGGAAAGAAGCAACGTCAGGAGATGGCGGTGCAGGCGCTGGAGAAGGTGGGGCTTTCCGACAGGATAAACCACCACCCCTACGAGCTTTCAGGCGGCCAGAAGCAGCGTGTCGCGATTGCGCGGGCGACCGTCACCCGGCCCAAGATAATTCTCGCCGACGAGCCGACCGGGGCGCTGGACTCGGCGACCGGCAAGGCCGTCCTCAAGCTCTTCTACCGCATAAACCGGACGGAAGGGACGACCGTCGTCATCGTAACCCACGACCCCCGCATCGGCAGCATCACCAACCGCTGCATCCACATACTGGACGGCAGCATCAAGAGTGACATGCGGCGGCGGGGGGAGACGGGTGGCGGAACCGTCATATCCCGCTGAACTGCGCGTATCACGACATGACGGTCATGCGCCTCCCCGCGGCAGATCAAAGCGGGGGCTTTACATCATCAAAGCACGGGCTTTAAGACGTTAAAGCTTGTGCTTTATCCCAGCCTGAACATCGCATTTTCAAAGTTACCTCATCTTTACCGCGGAGCCATGGCGATTTTGAAGACGTTTCTCCTCTCGATGTGCTTCCTCTTGCACCATTCGGCATAGGCCTCGAAGGCCTCGCCCGTAAGCTCCGTGTTGTGCGGGCCGAATGCCTGCCGCACGGTAAAATCGGGCGTCACCTCTATGCAGAT
>JAILON010000164.1 GCA_024690865.1 Treponema sp.
GGAGATGACCGCGTATGTCGAGGTCTTGCTCCAGAAGTTGTCGAAGCTCTTCTTCTGGATGCACTTAATCACTGACTCCGGGTTGTAAATCTCAAAGCCGTGCTGCTGGTAGCCGTCGTACCATCTCCGGCACTCCTCGTAATCCACGCCATACTGATTGCAGAGGGACTGTACCTCCGGTGCAGTGAAGCCGATGAACTCCGCGAGTTCCGCTGCGTCCAATATCGTATACTCATCGAAGTTGTTCAGCTTGGACTGGATGCGGTCGCGCACCACAGGAAGAATTCCTGTGATGTAGGCGAGGGCAATTGCGGGGCGCAGGGTGTTGCTCTTGAACAGGCCGTTCAGGAAGTCCAGGTACTGCCCGAAAAGCTGCTGGCTGACGCTTTCCCGCACGAGTACGTCGTATTCGTCTATGATGATGACGAACTTCTCCCCTTTCTGGGAGTAAGCCTTGAGAATGCAGTCCGCGAGGGAATCATCTTCCGTGAATGAAATGTCCGGGAACTGGGCTGAAAACTCACTGCGGATTGCGTTCGTAATTTTTATAATCAGGCGGTCAGTGTTCAGCACATTCCTGTACTCGCTGTTCATGTCTATCTGAATCACGTTCAGCTTGTTCAGGTTGGACTCAAAGCTCTTGTCTCCGCTTATCTTGTAGGAGGCGAAGAGGGCGCGGGAATCACAGCCCTTGGAGTAGTAGGCGGACAGCATGTTGCCCGCTATCGTCTTGCCGAAGCGGCGGGGACGCGACACGCAGACGTATTCCCGCGCAGTCTCCATGAATCCGTTCAGCACGCTGATCATCATCGTCTTGTCTATGTAGATTTCTGCGCGGGTGATTTTCTTGAAGTTGTCATTGTTCGGGTTCAGGTAGATTCCCATGGCGCTGTCCTCCTATGGACAGTATAGCACAGGTGCGGGGAACTGTATAGGGAAGGAAGTGCGGAGTATGCTCGATTCCCCTCCCGGCCCTCCGACACCCCTGGCAAAAGCTACCTGTTGTCTTGCATAAAGGGCGTTTAAAATGCTATAGTGAGATACATTATATTCGAGAGGTACATGATGGCCCTTACACTGGCAGAAAAAATCCTTCAGAGGCATATAATCCCGTCTTCCCTTTCATTCACGGAAGGCAGCCCCATCGAACGGGGCGTTGACATAGCGATAAAGATAGACCAGACTTTGACGCAGGACGCGACCGGCACGATGGCCTACCTGCAGTTCGAGACAATAGGCATTCCCCGGGTCAAGACGGAGGTCTCCGTCAGCTACGTGGACCACAACACCCTGCAGACGGACTTCAAGAACCATGACGACCACCGCTACCTGCAGTCGGTCGCTGCCAAGTACGGCCTGTATTTCTCGCGCCCGGGCAACGGCATCTGCCATCAGGTGCACCTGGAGCACTACGGCAAGCCCGGCAAGACCCTGCTCGGCTCCGACAGCCACACGCCGACCGGGGGCGGAATCGGCATGATAGCGATTGGCGCGGGCGGAATCGACGTTGCCGTCGCGATGGGAGGAGGTGCCTTCCACCTTGCCATGCCCAAAATCTACGGCGTGCACCTGAAAGGCAGCCTCAAGAAGGGCGTGAGCGCGAAGGACGTGATTCTGGAGCTCTTGCGCAAGGAGAGCGTCAAGGGCGGCGTAGGCGCGATATACGAGTACTACGGCGAGGGCGTGAAGAGCCTGACCGTCCCCCAGCGGGCGACGATAACGAACATGGGCGCGGAGCTGGGCGCGACCTGCTCCGTCTTCCCCAGCGACGAGGCGACCAAGCGCTTCCTGGAGAGCATGGGACGCGGCGCGGACTGGAGCGAGCAGAAGGCGGACGAGGGTGCCGCTTACGACAAGACGATAGAGATTGACCTCTCCTCACTCACCCCGCTCGCGGCCTGCCCCCACTCCCCCGACGCGGTCAAGGGAATCAAGGAGCTTTCCGGCACGAAGGTGACGCAGGTCGCCATAGGAAGCTGCACCAATTCCTCGCTCGACGACCTTGAGACGGTTGCCGCGATCGTGAAGGGAAAGCACATCGCCCCCGGCGTGGAGGCAGGCATTGCCCCCGGAAGCCGCGCGACGCTTTTGATGGCGGAAAAAGCAGGCATCCTCGGCGAGCTTATCCGGGCGGGATTCAGGATTCTTGAGAGCGCATGCGGCCCCTGCATCGGCATGGGCTTCGCCCCCAACTCAGAGGGAGTCTCCCTCCGCACATTCAACCGCAACTTCAAGGGCCGGAGCGGCACGGCGGACGCGGGAATCTATCTGGTCAGCCCGGAGACGGCGGCCGCATCCGCAATTACGGGCGTCATCACCGACGCAAGCAGCTTAAGCTGGGACGACCCGGCCTTCACCGCATCAGGACGCGTCTCGTTGCTTGAGGGCAAGGACTCCCGCCTCTCTTCCGCCGACATAAAGGAAGCCGCCCAGGACAAGGGCATGACGATTCCCCCCTTGAGAGAGGAGGAGGCCAAGAAGGTGGAGATCCTGCGCGGTCCCAACATCAAGCCCTGCCCCCCCTGCCGCCCCTGCGAGGACACGCTCAGGCTGCCCGTCCTGCTCAAGGCCGGGGACAACGTTTCCACGGACGACATCATGCCGGCGGGAACCAAGGTCCTGCCCTTCCGCAGCAACATTCCTGAGATAAGCAAGTTCGCCTACGAGCGGATAAGCAAGGACTTCTACGCCAAGGCAGAGGCAATGAAGTTCTCAGGTTGCTTCGTCGTCGGAGGAGAGAACTTCGGCCAGGGCTCCAGCCGCGAGCATGCCGCCTTAGGTCCGATGTACCTGGGTGTCCGCGCGCTCCTGACCAAGAGCTTTGCCCGCATCCACAAGGCAAACCTCATCAACTACGGCATCATCCCGATTACGTTCAAGAATCCTGCCGACTATGACCTGATACAGGAAGGCGACACGCTGGAGATAACAGGCATCTTCGACAGCCTCAAGAAGGGCACGGACTTCCGCATCAAGCTCACAGGCAAGAACGGAGAGAGGGAGCTGGCCGGGGTCAACGATCTGGCAGACCGGTCCCGGAACATCCTGCTCGCGGGCGGCCTCGCGCTCTACACAAAGGCTGGCGGACAGTAAAAGTTTCCTTGCTTTTTCCCCACTAGTGGCTTATAATGAAACATAAGGAGTTTTGGCACAATGGTAAACGTCCACAATATCATGGAGGAACAGGTAATTGCCCGCGTAGATGAGTTGTATAGGGAAGTCAAGGCAAAAGGAACATCTTGGCTTACCTGCGACTGCGAGAATTGCCGCCTCGACACCATAAACTACGTCCTCAACAGGATTCCTCCCCGCTACGTCGTGAGCGGACGGGGCGTTGCCTACAACCAGGGAACACTTTTGAAGGACTCTCAGCTTTCTGCCGACATAGACCGCATCTGTCTGGAAGGCATGAAACTTGTCAGCACTGCAAAACGGCCTTACCACAAGGTCGCGTTGCTGATGGACAACAAGGAGCCTGCAATCCTGCAGCCCATGTTCAACTTCCCCACCTTCATCGGAAACGTGTTCGACGGGTCAACCTTCGAGCCGATAACCGGGGCGAACATCCTGCTCAAACTGGACGGCAGGGCCGCCTTCATGATGGACTCCAGCTGGATAAACCCCTGCAAGACCTATGCGGCCTCGCACGGCAGCTTCACCTTCTGGGTCGCGCCGATAAAGGCAAACGGAGACAAGGAGAACAAGGAGTTCACCTTCACCATAGAGGCCTCCATGGACGGCTACAGTCCCGTCACATATTCCTTCGTCGTGCCCCTCGTGAGCGAGACAAAGGATAAGCGGGAACTGAACTCCGTCTACAGCTTGAAAATTCAGGATATCTTCCTCTTCCGTGACGACATCGTAAACGAACAGGAATAGGAGCAGGACAAGCGTCCGTTCCTACAACAGCCCCCGCCACCGGCTGCCCCATGCGGCTCTTGGCGGGGGATTTTTTTTGCCTCCTGCCACACTCGCTAGGTCAGCCGCCTTTGTCAGATGTACGCTATATCGAGTAATCACCCGGTCAGTCGGACTGCTAGTCAAAGAGGCTGAAGAAGTAGCTCGTGATGTCATCGTCGTCCATGCCGCTTATTTCGAATGAGTTGGTGTGGAAGAGGATGCAGGTCTGCACATCCGGCCCGAAGAGGCTTGCCATGACGTAGACCGACGGCCTGTTGTCGCAGACAGCGGCGATGAAGTTTTTCCGCGAGGGACTGTCAAAGAAGGTCTGGCTGATGCCGTCCTTATACGCGGTCTGCTCCGGCGTCCCGTGGTGGCTGAAATCGCTTGAGACAATCAGAAAGTTCTCGCTCTTCCCCGCCTCGTCAAAGAAGGGGGCAATCGCCTTGTACAGCTTTTCGCAGTAGTCTATGTGTACCGGCGGCTCCCCGTCAATCGCGACGGCGACGACATCCGCATCCGGAAAGTAGCGGCGGATGTAAGGCATGAGGGTACTGACCCCGTGCTCGTCGGGAAAGACCTGGTTGTCATAGCCGACGTCGAGGGCGGCGCAGACCTGGGCGCTCATCTCCCGGTTCGTGTACACGTAGCTTCCTGCCGCACATTCCCAGCGGCCTTCCGCGACGGAGTAGTCCCTCGTGCTCAGGCCGAAGTGGGAGGGAGACAGGATGAAGAAGTGCTTCACCTCCCGCTGAGCCTTGATTTCCCGGAACCATGCGTCAATGAGCGGGTCTGTCAGGAAGTGGTGGCTCACCGTCCCCGTCCAGGGCACGAAGCAGGGGCCGGGCGTTTCTGCCGGAGTAGGAAAGGAAAAGCGGGGGTCAACGGCCTTGCCCTCCTTTTCCCAGGTGGAAAAGGTAAGCCCGCCGTATTCCTGCGGGGCAGGGGGAGCCAGCTGATGAGCAGTGCCCGCCGCCGTTCGGTCAAGGGAGCCCCCCGAGGCATTGGCAGCCGCCGTTTGGCCAGGAGCCGCCCCCCGTCCGCAGGAGACGAGGGCGCAGGCACAGAGGACGAGGGCCGCAAGCACAACCGCAAGGCCGCAACTACCCGCACCCGATGCACGGCCCCCCAGTACACGAGGCACGGCCCCCGCGCCAACGCTCAGTTTCATTTGGTCCAGACAGGGGCGTAGGACGCGCCCGTCCGCTGGGCGGCATCCGCGCCCACAAGGCAGCCTTCAATCCAGAAGGGCTCGTAGTCCTTCATGTCCTTGACCGGGTTGGCGTAGACAATCGCCTTCCACTCCTCGTCGCTCATGCGGTTGGACTGCGGTCCGTAGAATTCGTAGTAGCTGGGCACGTAGCCCACGGCAATCCGCTTGCCGCCCTGCCCGTCGTTGAGCGGGACATAGAGCCGGTAGGGAACGCCGACGCCGACTTCCAGGCAGCTTCCGCTCCCCGTGAACACATCTGCGATGCATGCCATCTTGAGCTGATCGGCATCGTCAACATAGCTGTCGTAGCCGGGCTTGACAAGGAGGGCGAGCTTTTTTGACACGGAGCGAATCCAGAGATTGTCCTCCGGCGTAACGGGCTGGTCCTTGCTTTCCAGCGTCGCGATTTCCAGCGCCTTGCCGTACAGTTCCACCAGGCCGTCCAGCTTGCTCTTGGCGGCATCGTCCAAGAGGCCGAAGGAGTCAAAGCACTCGTAAAGTTTCTGGACGGAACGCAGGCTGTAGCTGTAGAAGGGCAGGTTCGGCTCGATGTAGCTCGCGGGAACCGGCAGGGGGAGCGTGCGGAAGGTTGGGTCCATGTCGTCACCACCGGCCCGCTCCGCATACACCTGCTTGACGTAGAGAATCGTGTCGTGGCGCAGTTCCGCCCAAGTGGAGTGCGCGGAGTTCAGAGCCTTGACATTCCACAGGGGGGATTCGGTGAAGTAGTAGCCCGCACCGGCTTCAAAGCGGGCCTGCGTCCGTATCTGGGCAAGGACATTGTTGTAGTAGGTCTGGGTCCAGAAGTCATCGTTCTGGGAATCAAAGAAAGCCATGTTCTTGTCCAGAATCCGCTTGAGCTCCTGCCCGCCCTGGAAGCCGCCGTTCTCGCTCTCCGGCTCAATGTAGTCCGTCTGCGCGAAGATGTGGTCCGCCACGTTGGAACCGAATGCCCGCATAACGTCCAGTCCGCGCACCAGGTCGCGCACGTAGAGGCGGGGGGCGCACACCTGCTGGTGCACGTAGGAGTCGTAGGTAAAGCGCTGGCCCATGAAGCGCCAGCCCATCGGCGGATTCCCCTGCCTGTCCGAAACGCCCTCGTTGCCGCTGATCAGCGGGGGGCGGAGCTTTTCGTTGAACAGATTCATTATCGCGTAGATGTTGTCTGTGCTGCTGACCCAGCTCTTGAAGTCCGCAATGCCCTGCTCCTTCCAGAGGGGGAGCACGTCGGTAAAGCCCAGGTCGTCCGACATGCCGATGAGGGTCGTGATGGGGGCAAAGAGGGCCTGCCATTCGGTGTACAGGTCTGGGTTCTGCTTCACCGTGTCGATGATGAAGAGGGCGATCGGCTCCATGATGAGGCTCTCGCGCTTGTTCTCCGGGTTCGTTGACTGCGCAATCGTAAAGTGGATGCGGCCGTACCACATCTGGGCGCGGAAGTAGGCCTCAAGGATGCCGTTCTTGGTGTAGTGGCCGCGAGGCTTGTACTGGGAAAAGTCCTCCACCGTGCTAAAGAGGACAGTCTCGCTGCCGGAGGCTTCCATCACCTGCTTGTAGTCTGCCCGGACTCCCTCGCTGTATTCGTTTATGAACGAGGAAACGTCCGGCTCCACGTACTTGTACTCGTCCCGCCAGCTGTCCTCGTCCGGCACTTTCTGCGGGGCGGAGCGGAGGACAAGCTCGGGCACCTGGAAGTAGGCGACTGCCTTTTCCTTGATGTCGTCGGGCACGTCCGTCCGTTCGCTGAGTGCGGCGATGAGATGCTGGGTCAACGTGAGGAGGCGGGGGGCAAAGTAGCTTTCCTCCGTGTCCTGCAAAAGGGTGTCGAAGATGCGGTGCTGGCTGTGGCTGAAGAGGTCGGTCGTTACGAACATCGGAGTCGTTTTCGGTATGTCCTGATACGCGTCGATGAGGTCATCCGTCCTGAGCCAGATGCTGCCCGGTGTCGTCTTCTGGATGGCGAGCCTGGCGTTTTCCAGCGACTCCTGCACGCCGGGAGCGAGGGGGTTGGTGCCTGCATACGCATAGAAGTCTTCCAGCTTGCCACCCGACTGGTAGAGTTGCGAGTACATCTGCAAGGTCGCGTAGTCCTCAGCATTGAAATACACGTTGTAGAGGTCCGCGCCGAAGACATAGCCTTCCTTGCCGTCCCAACTGACCTTGTAGAACCAGTTGTAGTTGTCCTGGAAGAGGAAGAAGCCGTACGACGTCTCGTACCATTCGTCACCACCGCTGCGGATCCTCTCGTCCTTGTACTCAAGGATGGTCCCGATGGGAATCGGCTCGCCTTTGACGTTCTCCGGGTCCTTGAGCGTGGCCCGCACGGTATCATCGCCGTCATATTCTGCATTCTTCTTTTCAAAGCTGAATGCGTCCGCGCTGTAGAGCTGGGCCTCGTTGCTGGCGACCAGCTTGTAGCTTTTCGCCGGACTGTCGTTCTTCTCAAATGCCTTGAACGCGAAGGGGTCCTTCAGGTAAGCAGCATGGGCGTCCGTGTGGTAGTCCCCGGACAGGGGCTTGAAGTCAAACTGAATACCGGAAGCTCCCGTTTGTACGGCAGGAGCGGCTTCCTCCGCCTGCGGGGCCGGGGCTTCTTCCAGCTGCGGGGTCTCCACAGGAGCCTCCTCTGCGGGGGCTTCCTTCTTCTTGCAGGAAGTAAGGCTGACGGCACAGGCCGCCAGCAGGGTCATCAGGATGGCCGGGACAAAGGCCCGGACGGACTTTTTCATAGTTTCCTCCAGTATACGGCAGAGTATAGCATAAAACAGCTTGCCTGTCTCGCCCGGATTAACAGCTCGTCCTAGCCGAAGACATAGCTTCATTCCCGTTTTCTATGCTATAATGCGCTTGTGAAACGCATAGTCCGTTTGCTTCTCACTGCCTGCCTCCTCCTGCTCTGCCTGTCCGCGTGCACGGCAGGGAGCGGGAAGGCGACCTACTTCCTGAGCGACCGGCACGGACTGAGCTACGATGTGGTGAAAGACTGGTGCGAGAAGGAAGGCTGCACGACGCTCGTGCTTCTGGACCAGCACAATGACGTCAGCGCGGATTCTGCCACAATCCACAGCTACGACTGGGCAGGACAGCTCGTGGACCGGGGCATTGTCAGCGAGGTCTACTGGGTCTGCCAGTCCGAGGCTTCCGGCCTGGAGCTCGCGGCAAAACGGCGCTGGCTTGAGCAGAACACCCGGAACAAGAGCGAGGAGAACGCGAGGCAGATTCTGGAAGCCTTTCATATAGTGGACTTTGCAAGCTTCCGGTCGATGAAGCCCCAGCCCCCCCAGAAGCCCTACGCGGTCAGCGTGGACCTGGATCTGTACGACGGCGAGGCGGAAACCGAGCCGGTCCGATTCATCCGCGAAAGCTGCGAGTTCCTGAAGTCCGAACGCTGCCCCCTCGTGACGGTCTGCCTGTCCGCCGCCTACCAGAAACGCCCGGAGGCAGCATGGAACTACCTTGAGACCTTCATGCAGGAGGCCCCGGGCACTGCCCGCTGGCTTTTTGCGAGCGGGGACTTCGGCGAAAAGGAGGAAAGCCGCGAAGAACAGGAGGCCTTTGCCCGCTGGAAGAACGACATCGCGGCCTTCCAGGGCTACCAGTGCGGCTTCTACCGGGGAGCATACCTCTGGCTGAACGCCCCGCCCGCCATACAGGAACTTTTCGCCCGCAAGCAGGTTACTGCCTACAACCCGGAGGACAAGATGAGCGCCACCGTCCTCATGGCCATGCAGGACAAGCGTGCCATGGAAGGGCTCCTCGCCCCATATTCCAGCAAGGATGGGCTGGAACAGCTGCACCGGGCCGCGATTGCGGCCCTGGAAAAGTATTTCTCCGGCGCACCCCTCCCCCCTCCACCCGAAACCCACTGTGCCTTTGACGATATACACAGCCGGGGCATCGCCGTCCGCTACCGCACTGCCAGAGAGGACCGAGGCTGCCTGGCCCTCTACTCCGGGCTTGATTTTACAGCAGGCGATGCTCTGGCCGCGGCAGGCAATGCACAGTTAGCAGCCGGATATGCGAGCTGGGAGGCCGCCCGCGACCCCCGCTACCGATACATCGAGGCGGACGAGCTGGATGGGCTTTTCATCAACATATCGCTCTTTTCGTACTGGGAACCGATGGCGGACTCCGACAACTTCATCCCCGGACTGGACTCCCTGCTCCTCGTAAACCCGGAGGCAGAAAGCCCCGGCCAGAGGGAAACCCTCCTGCAAGCATCGCTCGCCTCGGAGCGGGGCTACAGCAAGGAGGACTTTCTGCGCCGTCTGAGCCGCAAGGCCGGGCTGGATGCGGACGGATATAAAGAACCCGCACTCCGCTTCTACAAGGCAAAGACTGTCTCATACACGGCACAGGCGGCAAGAAGCATTCCCTGACCGAGTTTCTGGCACCCGGGAAAATGGATGCAGATGAAAATGAAATTGAAAATCAAGCCAATTGCAAAAGCCCACGGCAGTAAAGTTGCAAAGGTCGTTTGCAGCTAGCTCAACCATCTGTGCAGGGAACAAAAAACCGCCCTCCCCCGCAGCAATCTGACAGCGGGTCCGGCGGTCTACTCTTTGGGGCTCTTTCCCCAACCTTGACGGCTACCCTCGCTACTCGTCTTCCAGCTTGTAGAAGTAGTAGCGGTTGCCTGACAAGGCAAATGCATTTGTTGAAGAGTCACTGACATCGATGTGGGTTCCCATCATCTTCTTCTGCCAGTTCGTCTCATCCTGGGTTATATACCAGTTGTCCTCGTCATCAAACGTGACCCCTAGTAAATTCGGGCAGTTCTTGAAAGCGTCCTTGTCGATGCTAGTCACAGACCAGGGAATCGTTACAAGCACGATATCCTTCCTGTTCCTGTACGCACCGTACTCAAGTCCGGTCACGTTGTCAGGAATCTCCAGGCTCTCCTTCGCAAAAGCTGCCGCTCCCAGCGCAAGCAAGGCAACGGCAACTATTTTAAATCTTGACGTTAATCTAGTCATACGCGCCTCCTTGGGATTTAACAACCCTTCTACCTAAAGTATACATCGAAAGCGCGAAAAGTAAAGAAGAAAATTCTGTTAGAAACAATGGCTAGAAATAATACTGGTTGTCCAAGGGGACTGTATACCCAACGACCACATCCAGATATCCGCTGTTGCGTTTTTTTGCATAAATCTGTATGGTGGCATAGTCTCCACTCGGATCCAGCTCAACCTCCTGCACGGAGATGGTATCGTCCACACTGAAACCGGATGAATCTGCTATGGATCCCCTGACTATGCGGCTTATAACGTATTGGTTTCTATTCAAAGAAGAAGCCCTGCTTAGTTCCATGCCCAGCAGGGGTACCAAGGATTCGGCTATCACGTCGTGCGCATAGACTTCTTTTCCTGGAGACTTAGGCCGTCCGTCCAAGTAGACCAAGTACGTCTTCGCCTTCCCATACTGGTCCAAGGCCTTGACCCGCACAATCGTTCCTAGCTCACGGCCCATAAAGTCGGCCTTTAAATCATCCAACGAGTTTACCGGCTCCCCAGCAACTTCTACAATTGTATCGCCAGCGGAAATTCCTGCCTTCGCGGCAGGAGATGACGGCATGACATACTCAACGGAAAGACCCTCGTTGGCAGCCCCGCTACCTGCCCGCCGCTTTGTCCTGCCATAGCAGCCAATCCACACGCTCTTCCGCTTTCCCTTTGAAAAAAAGATGGGTAGCTCATAGCGGAGGTATTCCACAGGAATTGCAAAATTCAAGCCCTGATAGTTCTGCACACCGGCAAAAACGACAGCCTGAACGTCACCCTTGGAATCTATAAGGGGACCGCCGGAATTTCCCGAATTCACCGCAGCATCTATCTGAAAGACCTTGCCCGCGCTAAAAAGCTCCCTGTCCTTGGACGAAATGATTCCGCTCGTAAGGGTCCTGTCCAAGCCCAACGGAGAGCCGATGGCATACACCTTATCGCCAACGTCCAGATTTGCACTGGAACCGAGCGTGAAGACATACGGCGCATCTACCTCGGTTTTCAGCAAGGCCAAGTCAACGTTTTCGTCATAGCCGATTATCCTCGCAGGAACCCTCGTATCAGGATCCTCGGCAAGGTATATGTACAGACGGGCAAATCCCTTGTATTCAGGATCAACACAGTCCGCTATGACATGGTGGTTGGTGATGATGTAGCCTGCCCGGTCTATGAAGAATCCACTCCCCAATACGGAATCATTGTAGCCTACCCGCCCCTGGACCTTCACGCCCTTGTCAACATACACAGTGACGGTCCCCTTCACGCATCCAGCAAGAGAAGAAAAACTGCTGCCCGAAGAAGATAGGCCGGGAACACCCTGCCGCACGGCAACTTCCAGCTCGGACCTCTGCATCCGCAGGGAAGCTAGACCTCCGTAGCCGACGGCCTCAAGGGAATTGTAGAAACGCAGGGCCTCAAGCCAGGCTTTCTGGGAAACAGCCTTGTTGTACAGGGAAACGACCTTGGTCTCATAGGAACTGTACAGGTTCTGTACGGAAGCCAGCGTGGGATTTGCATCCAAAAGGAGCTTGGACCTCCACAAGGCCTTAACCAGCTCCCCGTCCGGAATCTTCTTTATCTGTGCAATCTCGTATGAAGCCGCATCTTCTGAAGTATACTTCTTGGAACTTGTGTCCACCCCATCCCTTGGATCATTGGAAGATGAGGCACAGGAAGAAACAACAAGGCCGCACAAAAGCAGGAGGCCTATGGAAATGGAGAACTTGCGGAACATTCCTCTACATCTCCACATCAGGAATCAGCATGCCGTAGCAGAATTCCCCAACATGGACGGCATGGACCCGATCCCCGTCCCTTTCGATGATGGTGGAAAGCCCCTGGGCATCGTTCTTCTTGAAGAATTCCACTGCATCTTTGGAAAGCTTTGATGAACCTGCATCCCCTATCCAGTAGAAGGGATAGGAGCTGTCCTTGCTCACAGGGTATTCCTGGCTGCCGCTTTTTACCAGTACAGGAATGCCGTCTTCCACGGTAACGCTCACCACGTTCTCACTGTAGGACAGGTAGAACATGTCGGTCTCTATTCTTTTTCCATTCTCAGGGTCATACGCCGTTGCCACGCGTACGTTCCAATAGCCGTCTCCATCAGTATCCCACGAGCTGACCACCGACCCGGCATCCATATATTCTTCCGTAAAGTCAGGAACCGTATCCCCATTCGTATCCACCTGGACCATACGCAGGTAGAAGTCAGCACCGTTTGAAGGAGTGCCAAAGAGGTTCGTCATTATGGTCCGCTCCACCGCTCCATCGTGGACTGCACCATCCGCATCGGAAACAGGGGCATAATATTCCGTCGTCTCAAACACGGAATCACCATCCGCATCAATTATGCGGGAAACAGGCAGGTTGTCCTGGAACTGTGTGTGGGCATACAGCTTTCCCAGATGGTAGTAGTCGGCCGACTGCATCTGCGCATCAAGGACAGTCACGGTAATCCAAGCGCCATCCCGTTCAGTGCTGGGAACCGTAAAGCTGGATGAAGCGAATGCAAGTTCAGTCCTATCCAAGCGACGCTCATCCACGTTGGGAACGGGGAAGAAGAAATCCGTCCCGCACGTCCTGCTTATCACGCCATCAACGTCCATGCTGACGGGCGTCCACAAAAGCTTTTCCCCCAGCAGGTTGAATATGTTGACCTTGCGCCCCTTGAAGTCCTTTATGACGAAGGTGGACAGGGCGGGAAAGGTCTGCCAGGTAAAGTCAGCTTCTGGCGCGTCCAGATAGTCCGCATCGTAGAGTATGCCGGAAACGGGAAGTCCAAAATCACAGAAGACCTCCCACTCAAGCTCACCGTCCTGGTTGGCATCAAATGCGATGTGCTGAGGACGCCCCCGATAGTAGGAAACAGTCATGTCATCCACGCCGTCCCCGTTCGTATCCGAAGTCAACTCCCCGCAAAATGCGGTAAAGTATTCCTTGGCCTCCGCCCTGACAGCCTCGTCGTCTATCATCTGCAGGAAGGACCGCATATAGTCCACATTGAGGCTGTCGTCGGCAAAAGAAGCGATGTACTCGAACGCTTCCTTCTGGCCCATCAGCCCCTCCTCAAGGGCGACCCCCGCATAGAGCGGATGCACAAGCCCCCGCGCGCTGAAAGACTGCAGCAGTTTCTTACGCTCATCACCTCTGGCGAAGGACACCGCCATTATCTCAAGCTCGGCATCCTCCTCCTTCGTACTCTCGTCGTACAGCCGTATTTGGCTGATAAAGGAGTCGGCAAGGCGCCTCACGGTCGCATCCTCGCTGTAGGGAATCTCATAGGTGAAGAAGAGCTGGGGGAATCGGGTGTCGTCGGGGAATATCCTCCTCGCGTTTGAAATCTTGTTGCGGGCGGCCGTATAAGACTCAGGCGTCCCCATCCTGTAGTAGGCCTTCGCCCGGATGTATTCGGCGGAAGATGAAAATACCGGCGGGGTGGAATCCAGCACCTGGAGGGCCTCCGAGCTCCTCCCCGTGTCGGCAAGGATGTCGGCATACAGGATACGGGAATTGTCCCTGTTGTAATTCACCCAGTTGCCCACTTCCAAGGCCTTCTGTACGAGGGGAAGGACTTGGGCCTTGCTGCCGCCCCCCTTTTGAACCGAAACCGCATAGATATACCAGAGGTCCGAAACGCTGTCGTCATAGCTCAAGCCCATATGCGCCTGAGAAGCCGCCGCACTCCAGGAAGACTGGGAAGCATAGTTGCCGGCGGCCTCAAGGCAGCGCAGGGCAGTCCTCCTGTTTGCGAGGGAAACGGCAGATGAACCTTTACTGGCATCCTGGGCAGACAGGAACGGAAAGGCCATGGCAAAACACAAACAAAGCGCAAAGAGTCTAGTCCTCATAAAAACTTCCTTAAAAATGCTTACATCTATAGCTATAACAATTTTCCAGCATATACTATACAGTTATTGTAGCATAGTTTTTAATATTTTACCACCCAATTCTTGAAACCGAATGGGTCACCCCACATGGCAGCCAGCGGCTGGTCGGGCAGATCCAACCGCTGGACCAAGGGGATACGATCTTTCCTTTCACCGCACTTCCAGCCGTCCAGAATGGAGGCCACGGACCTGGAGGAGCCGCCTTCAGCCGCAAGCCTGTCCCCCGGCTGCCTGCTTCGGATGATGAATGGAAAATGCAGGTCCGGCAGCAGCAGGGTAGAATTCCCACTCGCAAGCGAAAGCTGCCCCCCGGCCGTGGCCGACCGGGAGACGCATATCTCCAGCTCCGCCGCATCATACGTTCCCTCGCCCCTTACCAGCAGGCAGAAGCCCCGCGCGGAGGGAATCCCCTGCGCCCTTTCAACGGAAAGGACAGTCCCGCACAGGCTGACCCGCACCCCTGCACAGGAATGGCTCCAGGTCCCTGCCGGCGACAGTTCCGCCATTCGGGAAAAAAAGGAATAGGGAATACGGATGGCATCCGTGGAATGAGGCAAACGTGAAGCAGCGGCAAACAGAAGGCGTATGCGGAGGGCCTTTGCCTCCCGGAAGAACTGCTCCCCCCCCATCACGACCCGGTTCCCCTCCAGGCGGAATCGGCAGCGGTCCTTCGCGGCCTCCAGCTCCAGGTTCAACAGTTCGGCGACGTTCCCCATCTTTTCAGAAAGGGCAAGCACGGCCTTGTCCCATCCGGGGAAGCCCTCATCCAGCAAGGGAACAAGGACGTTCCGAATCCTGTTCCGCAAAAGCCCATTGTCGGCGTTCGTAGCGTCAGTCCTATGGGAAATTCCCTGCACTCCCAGATAGCGCTCGATATCGGCGCGGGGAATGCCCAGCAGAGGCCGCACGTAGCGGTCCCTGCGCCCCTTGATTCCCAAAAGGGATTCCACATCACCACCCGATAAAAAACGCATCAAGACCGTCTCCATCTGGTCGCCACGATTGTGGGCAAGGGCCAAGAAATCCACATGACATTCTTCGATGAAGCGCTCGAAACAAGAATAGCGGGCATTCCTCGCCGCATCTTCAAGGCTGAGCCCCCCGCGCCGGACGGCATCCTTTATCAGCCCCCGCGCTATGTCGTAGCGGCGACATTCCAAGCCAAGTGAGGCGCAGCGGGCTTCCACGAAATCCGCGTCCCCGGCAGTCTCGGACTCCTCCCGGATGTTGTGATTCACGGTGACGGCCAGCAGACGGGAATGCGGTGGAACGATATGGGACAGGGAGGTAAGCAGGGAAATGGAATCAGCCCCGCCGCTTACGGCAACCCCCAATGTCATCGGAGAGGACAGGTCCACGCCACATGAGGCAAGGCCCCCTGCGACGAGGGAATCAAAAACCTGAACAAAATCGGAACTGGCGGCCATAAAAAAAGCCGGCAACAGGGCCGGCATTTCGCATGCAATGCAGTAAGCTACTTTCTTGGCGGAGCTATCGTCACAACCAAATCGTTGGGATTGGAAAGGATCGTAAGCTTGTCGCTCAAGCCAAGATCCTTGATGGTATACTTCTGACCTATCTCAACCTTGGAAATATCGGCAACGATGGACTGGGGCATATCGGCGGGAAGGGCCTTCAGCTTGACATCCGGAACGTGCTTGACGAGGAATCCTCCCTTGAGGACACCGGCAGGCGTACCGGAATAATGAATCTTCAGGCGGGCAACGATGGGCTTCTGTCCACTCACAATGTGGAAGTCCGCATGCAGGTTCTTGTCGGTGATTATGTCGTACTCGGTATCCTGGATATATGCCTGATTCTCCTGTCCATCAATGACCAGCTTGATCAGCGTCGTGGGCGTTATCGTACGCCAAACCTTTGAAAACTCATTGGCATCGACATCGAGCATGGTTGATTCGCCCTTCTCATTGTAGGCTATGGCAGGAATGCGACCGGTCTCACGGAGGGCCTTGGCAGCCTTCTTTCCCGTCTCCTTACGGATTTTTGCATTGATGACTAACTGTTCCATAAAACAAAAAAACTCCTTAATCTTTTTCCTTACTTCAGGAATTGAAAGCTGGGACGGCAGGATTCGAACCTGCGGAATGACGGCACCAAAAGCCGTTGTCTTACCACTTGACGACGTCCCAAAAAAATATTCGCACGAGCACTTCCGCCCGCAAGCTCCAAAATCCGTCTAGACTCCGAACACACCGAACACGGTAGCCCCGGAACCGGACATATCCGCAAACGAAGCACCAGCCTCCTTCATATTCTGGATGGCATCGGCTATCGCCTCATGCCTCGCCACTACAGGAGCGGTAAAGTCGTTGACGAAACTCCAGTCAGCGACATCCTTCTTCCATTCGGCTAGCCAGGCATCCTTTCCCGTAAAGGCATTGTGGACTACCCGTCCCCCTTCCATCGCGGCATCCAACCAAGCATAGGCTTCCTTTGTGGAAACCGAAATTCCCGATGAAAACAGACGGACCTCCATATCCACCCTCGGCGGCAACGCCTCCACGTTCTCACCCCTGCCGGTCACATAAGCAACATACGGTTTTCCCGACTCCGCCTCAAGGAGTGCATGCATAAAGAAAGGCACATCGCTCCCTACAGCAAGGGCAAGATCATACAGCTGCAAAGCCGTCAAGTGCGTATCAAAAAGCCTGTCAATGGATTGAATAAACGACGCAGCATCACTGGATCCGCCCCCCAATCCACCGCCGGAAGGAATCCGTTTGTCCACGGTCACGCGGACGCTGGATCGTATGCCAGTCAGCACGCAGAAAGCTTTGTATGCGGCAGTGAAGGTATTATCCTTCGGCAGTTCCATCGAAGGGCAGTCAACCAGACATTTCCCCTCCCCGTCTTCATGCGAAACGGAAAGCGTGTCGTACAGGGAAACCGTCGTAAAGATTCCCTCTATGTCATGGTAGCCGTCAGCCCTCTTTGGAAAAACGCTCAGCCCGACGTTTATCTTCGCCGGCGCCAAGACAGCAACACTGTCAGCCATACGGCAAAACTATAGCACAAAAAGTTCCCGTCAGTCAAGGGCTCAGCGCCCAAGACTGGCCAGCTCTATCAGGTTGGGACTGCTCGTCGCCCCCTCCAGCTTGGCATATTCTTCCATAAGCTTACGCTGCTCGGAGCTGATTTTGGTCGGAAGCTGCACCATCACCTTGACGTACAGGTCGCCCTTGTGACCAGTGCTGGAAACGGGGACCCCCTCCCCCTTTATGCGGAGCATTTTGCCGTGGGTCGTGCCCGACGGAATTTTGAGCGTAATCCGGCGGTTGTCCAAGGTAGGAACCGTGATGTCCGCACCCAGCAAGGCCTGGGACAGGCTTATAGGAACCGCACAGTACAGATCGCTCTCGCTCCGCTCAAAACAGCGGTCGGAACGGACATGGACAACTATAATCAAGTCACCCGGCCTTCCACCGTTCCTGCCGGCATCTCCCTGCTTGGGAATCGTTATCCGCTTGCCGTCGTCGGCACCGGCAGGTATCGTAATGGTGACGATTGAATCCTTCTCTTCCGTCCCGCTTCCCCGGCAGTATTTGCAGGGATGGTCTATAACCGTCCCCTTTCCGCCACAGGTCGGACAGGTCTGCTGCACCTGGAAGAAGCCGGAACTGCGCCGCACCTGTCCCATGCCGCCACAGGTAGAACAGGTCTTCGTGCTGGATCCCGGCTCACCGCCCGTACCCTTGCAGTGGGAACAGACGACACTGTGCGAGAAGCGGATGTCCTTCTTGGTACCGAATACCGCATCCTTGAAGTCCAACTCCAAGTCGTAGCGAAGGCTCTGTCCGTCGTTGTTGTTGCGGGAGCGTGACGAACCGAAGCCGCCAAAGCCGCCGCCACCGAAGAGGTTCTCGAAAATGTCTCCAAACGCGCCCGAACCAAAGATATCCTGAAAATCGTGGAAGGCATGGCTGTACCCCTGTCCACCGCCACCCATACCCTCCAGGCCGGCAAAACCATACTGGTCGTACACAGGCCTTTTCTGGTCGTCGCTGAGGACCTCGTATGCCTCGGTAGCCTCCTTGAACTTCTCCTCGGCTTCCTTGTTGCCAGGATTGCGATCAGGATGGTACTTTATGGCGAGCTTCCTGTAGGCCTTCTTTATAGCCTCTTTGTCCGCGCTCTTGTCCAGTCCAAGAACCTCATAATAGTCACGTTTGTCAGCCATTTCCAATCTTCCCTTACATATACGAATTCCCCGCAGGACGGCGCCGACAGCACGGCGACACCCGCGGGGAAATCTCTCAGACTATTCTTTTAGTTCTGGTCGTGGACTTCGTACTCCACATCGTCCGCCGACCCCTTGTCAAAGCCAGATGACGATGACGAAGCACCGGCAGAACCAGAAGCCCCGGCATCGCCCGCATTGCCACCGGCAGCACCCGCTCCAGCCCCAGCCTGTCCAGCGGCTGCCTGGGCCTTGTACAGCTCCTCGGCAATCTTGTAGCTGGCCTGCTTGAGGGCCTCGGTCTTGGACTTGATGTCCTCGGTGTTGTCACCCTTCAGGGCTTCCTTGAGGGCACTCACCGCACTCTCAATCTTGGCCTTGTCGTCAGCGGAGACCTTGTCGCCCATCTCCTTGAGGGTCTTCTCCGTCTGGTAGACCAAGCTGTCGCCCTCGTTCTTGGCATCAACGGCCTCGCGCTTCTTCTTGTCATCCGCGGCATTGGCCTCGGCATCCTTGACCATCCGGTCAATCTCCTCCTTGCTCAGGCCGGAAGAAGACGTGATCTGGATGTGCTGCTCCTTGCCCGTGCCCTGATCCTTCGCGGAGACGTGGACGATTCCGTTCGCGTCGATGTCGAAGGTGACCTCAATCTGCGGAACTCCGCGCGGTGCCGGCGGAATGCCGTCCAAGTTGAAGTTGCCGAGCGTACGGTTCTGGCTCGCCATCTCGCGCTCGCCCTGCAGGACGTGAATCGTGACGGCAGTCTGACCGTCGGCGGCGGTGGAGAACACCTGGCTCTTCTTGGTCGGAATCGTCGTATTGCGGTTGATCAGGCGGGTGAACACGCCTCCCATTGTCTCAATTCCGAGGGAAAGGGGTGTAACGTCCAGAAGGACCATATCCTTGACGTCACCCTTGAGGACTCCGCCCTGAATGGCGGCACCAATGGCGACCGCCTCGTCTGGGTTGACGGCACGGCTTCCGTCCTTGCCGAAGATGCTCTTGACGATTTCCTGAACCTTGGGCATACGGGAAGAACCACCGACGAGCAGGACCTCGTCAATCTTGTCACCAGTGATACCTGCGTCGGCCATGGCCTTGCGGCAGGGCTCCTTGGTCGCCTCAAAGAGGTCGTCGGTCATCTTCTCGAACTCAGCGCGAGTCAGCGTCTTCTGGAGGTGCTTCGGGCCGGTCGCATCAGCCGTGATGAAGGGCAGGTTGATCTCGGTCGTCGTCTGGTTGGAGAGAGAAATCTTCGCGTTCTCGGCAGCCTCGCGGAGGCGCTGCTTTGCCATCGCGTCCTGGGACAGGTCAATTCC
>JAILON010000029.1 GCA_024690865.1 Treponema sp.
AGCACTTTCATATCAGGAGGATATATGAAACTGAATTTGGTAGCAGCAACAGCTGCATTGGCACTGGCCGGCTCTTTCATGGGCTGTTCCAAGGGAAGCGCTCCCGCTTCATCATCTTCTTCATCTTCAAGCTCTGCCAAGAAGTCCATCCGCGTCTTCAACATCAAGGTAGAAATTGATTCACAGCTGAAGGATTTCGCAAAGGCTTACGAGGACAAGACGGGTGTTCACGTCGAAATCGAGTCCTCCGGTGGTGGAGCCGACAACCAGGGAATTCTGAAGGGCTACAAGGCTTCCGACAACATGCCCGACATCTTCGTGTTTGAAGGACCTGGACATTTCGCAGTCTGGCACAACGACATGACCAGCTTGGACGGCGAAGCTTGGACAAAGGACACCGCCGCCGCATACACGGACGGAGGCCACGTCTACGGTTTCCCCTATGCCGTGGAAGGATACGGACTTGCCTACAATGCGGACCTGCTTGAAAAGGCAGGCATAGATCCTGCCAGCCTTACGTCATACGCAGGCTACAAGGCGGCTTTCGAAAAGTTGAACTCAATGAAGAGCGCATTGGGAATCGACTCCGTGGTATCCATGACGGCCGGCGTCGCGGCAGGAATGACCTGGGTTACCGGAACCCACAACTTCGGCGTATACCTTTCCGCAGGACTTTCCAATGGCGACGAGCACATCGTGAACGATGCCTTGGAGGGCAAGGTTGACAGGGCACGTCTGACGGATTTCGCCGACTACGTGAAGCTGCTCTTTGACTATTCCGACCAGACTGTGCTCCTCACAGGAAACTACGACCAGCAGCTCCAGGCGTTCCAGGACGGAAAGGCCGTGTTCCTGCACCAGGGAAACTGGGTTGACCCCAGCCTCACATCAGCAGGAACGAACTTCAAGATGGCTTTCGCACCGCACGCCTTCTCCAAGAGCCAGAAGATCGACGGAATCCAGGTCGGAGCTCCGTCTTGGTGGGCCGTCTACAAGGACGGAAACGTTGAGGAAGCCAAGAAATTCCTGAACGAGTTCTCCCAGTCCAGCGAAGGACGCGATGCCCGCATCAACAAGATGAGCCTGATTTCCCCCTTCACCTCCGACAGCGCAAAGCCTTCCAGCCCGCTTTCCGCCTCAGTCGCCGACTACGTGTCGCGTGGGAAGACATACCCTTGGGAGCAGTTCAAGATGCCCGACGGCTTCACGCAGGATACGCTGGGCCCCATCTATGAGCTTCTTGCCCAGAACAAGATAACGACCACGCAGTTTGTGGACATGGTTGCCGATGCAATCGCAACCGTTCCATCGCTGCGCTAGGATATGAAAAGGCAGACCTGGGGTATTCCCCAGGCTGTCAGGAAATCCAGCAGGTACTACAGAAACAGCACCTGCTTTTTTTTGAGGTACACCGCCATGTCTGAAAATAAAAAGCTGAAAAAATCAGTTTCCATCGCCTGCTGGACCGCCGGAGCCGCCATAACGGCATTCGCCTTGGTCCTCTGCTTCATCGCCATGCCGTATAAACCGCGCGATATAAGCGGAATCCTTTCCGTCAGGGGCCTTTTCCTTGTTGCAGGCCTGCTGCTCGTAGCATTCGGCTTCTACTTCTACCCAACGATAAAGCACCGGGGAATCATCAACGTCCTCTTCCTGCTGCCCATCTTGATTCCTTTCACCCTGACGATCCTTGTCCCCTTCGTCCTGGGGGTATTCTACTCCTTCACCGACTGGGATGGATCCTACGTGACAAAGTTCGTGGGATTCGCAAACTACACAAGCTTCTTCAAGGCCCCCGACTACATAAATTCTATCGTAATGACCTTCACCTTTTCCATCATCAACATAGTGGTCGTGAACGTAGTCGCCTTCGCACTCTCGCTCCTCGTGACCCAAAAGCTCAAGGGGAAAGACATCTACCGCGCGGCCTACTTCGTTCCCAACCTCATCGGAGGCATAGTCCTGGGATACGTCTGGCAGTTCGTGTTCAACTACTTCTTCGTGTCCATCGCAAACAATGTGGGAATGGAAAACCCGCAGTCCCTGTTGGTCAGTACCAACGGGGCCATAGCCGCCATGATAATCGTCAGCACCTGGCAATACGCCGGATACATAATGATGATCTACGTCACGGCCCTCCAGGGCATTCCGACATCCGTCATAGAGGCTTCGGTCATAGACGGCGCGGACGGTTGGAGGAGGATGATTTCAATCATCGTGCCCATGATTTCACATGCATTCACCATCTGCATATTCCTGACGCTCGTCAACTCATTCAAGCAGTTCGACCTAAACCTGTCGCTGACAAACGGCGGACCGTCCAAGATGTTCATGGGCCGGGCCATAAACGGCACGGAACTTCAGGCACTCAACATCTACAAGACTGCGATAACCCGCAACAAGTGGGCACTCGGCCAGGCCAAGTCCGTCGTATTCTTCATAATACTGGCCATCGTATCCATGCTGCAGGTCAGCTTCAGCAAGCGCCATGAGGAGGAAGCATAATGAATTACCGTTCAATAAAAGACAAGCCGCTTGAGATACTTGCAATACTGCTCCTCGTAGTATTCCTGTTTCCCTTCTTCATCGTCATCATCAACACGGCAAAGCCGGCAGACCAGATCATACGGAGTCCGCTCGCACTGCCGACAAACTGGGGCCTGCTGTTTTCAAACATGAACAGGGTCATCAACAGTCCCAACATGAACTATTGGAAGTCCTTCATGGACTCCGCAATCATCACCATCTTCTCCCTGCTGACGATCGTCGTCTTTTCAAGTGCGGCGGCATGGGTACTGGCACGGAACCACAGCAAGTGGTCGGTCCTCATCTTTGGTCTCCTGGTCGCTTCCATGGTCATCCCCTTCCAGGTGGTCATGCTGCCGGTCCTCTCGTGGTACCGCACATTCTCCAAGTTCACGGGCATAGCCCTGCTGCAGAGCTACAAAGGAACAGTGTTCGCCTATATCGGATTTGGATGCGCGATGAGCGTGTTCATCCTGCACGGCTTCGTAAAGAGCATACCGCTGGAACTTGAGGAGGCCGCGGTCATAGACGGATGTACGACGGAAGGCATCTTCATACGCGTCGTATTCCCCCTCCTCCAACCCATCCAGATTACGGTACTCATTTTGAACGGAATCTGGATTTGGAACGACTACCTGCTTCCCTCGCTCCTTCTGGGGCAGGCAGGAAAGATACGGACGCTGCCCATCGCAGTCATGGGATTTGTGGGTTCATACGTCAAACAGTGGGACCTCATCCTTACGTCAACCCTGCTGGCCATGCTCCCCATCATAGTCCTGTTCATCTTCGCCCAACGGTACATCATCAAGGGCATGGTGGAAGGTTCCATAAAGTAGGACCGGCAGCCTCGACGGCAGACCCGCGACTTTGTCGCGGCCGACGTTTGAGGCGGGTCCTGCCGTATACAACTGGCGGCCTTCCCAGTATGGTCGCCATCGCAGGCTCCAAATGACGATAAAAGACATCGCAAAAGAATGTGGCTATGCCGTAGGAACAGTCTCCAGGGTGCTTAACGGAAACCCAAACGTAAGTCCGGAAGCACGGGAAAAGGTCATGTCCGTCGTGAACAAATATGACTTTGTCCTGAACAATTCGGCACGGCTCCTAAAGTCACAACGCTCGCATACCATCGCAGTGATTCTAAAGGGGACCTCAACAATCCTGTTGAACAACCTGTACGGCATCATACAGGGCCGCATGGAAAACCTGCCCTATCTGCTGAGGGCCGTCGTCATAGATGAGTATGACGACGAGGTGGCCGCGGCGAACCGGGTTATGTTCGAGCAGCGGCCCGTAGGCATAATCTTTTTGGGCGGAAACCCCGGCGACCATCCTGAGGAACTGAGGAAGATAACGGTTCCGAGCGTGCTGATTACCAACAGCATGGACAAAGATGATTTTCCATTGGTCTCCAGCGTCACGACAGACGATGTAGCCGGGGCCGAATGTTGCGCCCGCTACCTTATAGAAAACGGACACAAAAAAATTTGCGTCATCGGCGGGGACCTTGAAAGCTCGTCCATAAACGTAAAACGCTACCGAGGATTCCGAAACGCAATGGAAGCGGCAGGGCTGCCATTCGACTATGAAAAATCATATCACATCTCAAAATACGACTACGGAGACGGAGCAAAGGCGGCGAAGGCGCTGCTGCAAAAAAATCCAGACTTGACGGCACTCTTCACGATGTCGGACCTGATGGCCATTGGGGCATGCAGACAGCTGGCCGACATGGGGCTCCGCGTTCCTGACCAGGTTTCCGTCACAGGATATGACGGAAACATCGTGACGGAATACTATACCCCCCGGCTCACTACAATCCGTCAGGACGAAACCGCACTGGCAAACAGAGGTCTGGATATATTGCTTGAAAGGATAGGACAGGACGCAGAGGCAACTCAAGAGCCACTGCCTCCCGTCCAAGAAAAGCTCCCCTTCAGCTTCGTAAAGGGGGAAAGCGTGGCACGGCTTCTTTCCTAACGGACCAGCACATCTTCCCAGTCTACGCCGGCACCCGACGCCACGTCGCGGGAAAGGATGCACCCGGAAACGAGACGTGCAAACTCGGGCGAGATGCCCGGGGTCAGGACTTTTTCAGTACGAAGGACGGAAACATCGCCCTCCCTGATCCGCTCGCCCTGCTTCATGGCCCGCAGGTAGTGCAGGCTCCGGTTGGTCCGGCCGTAGTTGGCCCGTTCGCTCGCCGCAAGCCGCTTCACACCGCTGCCCAGAGCCGCATCCACCATATTCCTGCCGTATTGCTCGGACATCTGCCGGAGGATTTCGATGGGGGCCGCCTGCGGGCAGCCGTCCTTCCCGCACTTGCGGATGACGGCCTGGGCCTGACGGACGGCCTGCACCATCTGGGCAAACTGCTCAGGCTCCAGCGCGACGGGGTCGTCAAGCCCGTCGGTCTTGCGACTGAGCGTGATGTGCTTCTCTATCATCACCCCGCCCAGTGCCGTCGTCAGCACGGGAATCAGGACGGGGTCCAGGCTGTGGTCGCTTATTCCGGTCGGAAGGCCAAAAACCCTGCGGAGCGTCTCCACGCAGCGGACGTTGTACTCGGTCTCCGGGGCGGGGTAGCTCGTGATGCAGTGGAGGAGCGTCAACGGAGGCATCACGGCCTTCGGACGGGTCTCCCGACCGGCGGCATCCCCCGCAACGGCTCCGTTCGCCCCGAATGCACCGAGGGCCTCATCCTGACCGTCAGCCCGACCCGCAAAGGCGGCCCCTGCCCCCTGACCGCCAGCCTCGCCTGCGGGAGTAGTAGCCCGGACCGCAGAGGTGACCCCAGCAGCCTCGCAAGCCCCCCCATCGCTTCCGGGACGATCCCCTTCCAGCATGTCAATCGCATTCTCTATGTCACCGAGCCGGGACACCCCGCTCGAAAGGATAATCGGAATCTTCCCGTAATATGCGGCACACGCTTCCAGCAGGGGCGTGTGGTTTACCTCGGGACTTGCTATCTTTATTGCATCGGGATGAAGGGCAACAAGTTCCTCCAGCGAACGGAGGCCAAAAGGCGAGCAGGCAAAGAGCACCCCCTTCTTATGGGCGTAGTCCAGACAGGAGGAAAAGAAAGAGGTATCCACCTCCAGCTCCCGGAAGCGGTCATACAGCCTGACCGTCCCTCCCGGCAGCTTTACGAAGCCCGTGTCAGGATGCAGGATCTCGTCGGCGTAGACCCACTGGAACTTGACGCAGTCCGCCCCCGCATCCGCCGCCGCGTCTATCAGGGCACGGGCCTTGTCCAGCGAGCCTGCGTGGGCGGTTCCGATTTCCGCGATAACCGTCACGCTAGTACTTCCCCAGCCGCCAGTTGATGGCGCGCTGCAAATACTCCTCGTACTGCTTGTTCTCGCCGATTCCCTTTCCCGGAGAGTCGGAAATTTTGACGACGGGGATACCGTTCGCCTTGACGGTCTTCATGACGATGTTCAGCGGCTCCACACAGGTGTCGTTCACGAGGAAGGTCCCGATTCCAAAGGCGACCTTCGTCCGATCCTTGAAATGCCGGTAAATCTTGGTCGCCCGCTCAAAGTCCAGGCTGTCGGAGAAGAGCAGGGTCTTTTTGGCCGGGTCTATGCCGAGCTTCTTGTAGTGGGCTATCATCTTCTCGCCCCACTCAATCGGATCGCCGGAGTCGTTCCGCACCCCGCTGAACAGGGTCGCGTTCTTCACGTCAAAGTCCAAAAGGAAGCAGTCGGTCGTGATGCAGTCGGTCAGCGCGATTCCCAGCTGTACGCCGTAGAGCTCGTGCCAGTCGTCCATGACGAACTTGTTGGAATAGGCGGGATTGCGCTCCGGGTAGCCCTGCCCCGTCACCATGAAGACCTCGTGGGCCATCGTTCCTATGGCGGTCAGGCCCTCCTTCATCGCAATCTCCACGTTGGACGTGCCGGAGAAGATGCTGCCACCGAGTTTGCCAGCCTCGTTCGCCTCCTTGAACATCCTGATGATCTGCTCCTGGGTCCCCTTGTTGAAGCGGCGGCGGGTGCCGAACTCGCTGAAGGCGCCAATCTCGAACTTGCCGCTTGCAAGGCTTTCAATCTTGCCTTTCGCCCGCTCTATCGCCGAATCCGCAATCTCCTGGTAGCGGTCCTTGTACTGGTATGCAAAATAGACGTTGTTGACAATGGAAAGGACGGGAATCTCGTAATAAATCGTCAGGAACCAGGGGCCGACCGTCCTGATGTTCAGCCCGCACTCCGCGTCCGTGTTGATGATGAAGTGCTCCAACATGGGATGCCAGACGGCAAGGAAGGAGATGTAGCCCTTGTCCAGCCACTTTATGGAAGCAAGGTAGTCCAGTTCCTCCTTCTTGAACTGCACCTGGCAGTAGAGGGCTATCTGCCTCTTTATCTCTTCCACCATCTCCGGGGTGAAGCGAACATCCTTGTTGCGGCAGACGAACTTCCACTCCACGTTCGCATCCCCGTACATCCGCATGGCAAGCTGCCCCATGCTGAACTTGTACAGGTCTGTATCCAAAAAGCTTGTTATAATCTGTTCCATAAAAAAGGCCCTCTTGCCTATGAAAAATCTACCATAATGGCAAAAGGCTTTCAAGTGGAATCCGTTTTTATACGGGGACATACCACCTGTACCGTTTCGTCAGTATACCGCTGCAAGCGGCTTTTGAAACAAGCCCTAGCGTATGACCGAGCCTTCCTTGTTCTTGATGCGGCGTATGTAGTCCCCAATGGAAGAAAGGGGCGTGCTGAATGCCATCCCGCCGACGGGCATCTTTCCATCCCCCTTGTCTTCCAAGGCAAAGGTGATGTTGTGGATGTCCGACCCGCTCGTGACGGGGAAGCCGTATTCCTTGGCGTACAGCTCGGCAAGCTCGTTCTCGCTCGCCCTGTTTCCGCCGTTATAGACCTCCACCCCATGCACTTCGCGGGGATGCAGGTGTATTGCCCTGATGTAGTCGCGGAGGCGGAAGGGATGGGCTTGGACCATCAGGCCACCCTCGCGGTTCACCGCATCGAAGAACTGCTGGTGGTTCATTGACTCCGCCTCGGGGTGGGCAAGCAGCCAGTCCTTTTCAAGCCCGTAGATGAGGTAGTCATCGCCGTCGAAGGTCTGCTCAATTCCAAAAAAGACCTTGAAGTTCCCCCCGTCCCGCTCATTTTGCCGCGCCGCCTCGGCAAGCGCACTTTCGTAGCCCGAGCAGTACTGCTCTATCCTTTCCTCCCAGTCAAGCTCGGAGGAAACGGCCGTGTTCCCGCCAAAGAAATGGTCGGTGACGAAGATGCCGTCATAGCCCAGCTTCTTGTAAACCGAAATGTATTCCGCCCCGCGGGAGACTCCGCAGGCGCTCGCCTCGCAGGTGTGCAAGTGCGTCTCATATTTGTATAGCATAATCACCAATAACTATAGCAAACAAAAAGCCAGCTGGCAAGATGCCCTGGCACCGCCACCATAAGCGGCGGACTGGCAAGCCGCAGCCAAACGAGATATAGGAGCCAGTGCAGGGGTCCACGGAACCACAACGCTACAGCGAAAAAAACTTCGGGCCACGTCTTTCAAAGACGCAGCCCGAAGCACCCTCTCCGACGGGAATTATTTCAAGTACTTTTTGAGCGTCGTGCGCACGGCCCCGGCGCCAGCAAGCTCTTCTCTGAAGAAGGCCTCAATTTTCTCGCCCAGTCCTGACGCATACAGATCCGATCCAAATATGTTCGCATTGGAAAGGATGGATTTCAGCTGGCCGGTATAGCTTTCCGGCTTGTTCCAGACGACATCCTTCAACTGGGCAGTAAGCTCCGCCGCCATCGGATCAGGCGAAAGCTCAAAATCCTTTCCCTCATCATCGACAGCAAGCAGGTAGCGGCACCAGCCCGCAATAGCCAGAGGAATAGCCTCAAGCCGTTCGGCACTGCCATATTGTGCGACATAGCTCTTTATAGTCTCACCGAAGCGGATTCCAACCTTCTGCGACGTATCGCAGGCAATCCGCTGGGGCGCATCAGGCATGAACGGATTGGGAAGGCGTACCCCGATGACCTCATCAACAAAGGCCTTCGGGGAAAGGATCTTCGGATCGGTAACGACGGGCATACCTTCCTTGAGGCCAATCCTCTTTACAAGCTCAAGCAGCTCGGCATCCTTCATTTCATCGGCAATCAGCGTATAGCCAAGGAGGCATCCGTATACGGCAAGAGCAGTGTGCAGGGGATTCAGGCAGGTAGTGACCTTCATCCGCTCGACGTTGTTCACGGTGTCCCGGTCGGTCATATACACACCGGCCTTCTCCAAGGGCGGCCTGCCGTTCGGGAAGTTGTCCTCGACGACAAGATACTGGGGACCTTCCGCATTCACAAACGGAGCAATGAAGGTCTTCTTTTCGGTCACAAAAGGCTGCATCTTCTCTATGCCAGCCTCCTCAAGTGCCTTTCCTATCTCAACGCTCGGACGCGGGGTGATTTTGTCTATCATCGACCACGGGAAGGATACCCTGCTGCTGTCCTCAAGGTAAGCTATGAACTCCTGCGGCACCTTCCCCCTGCTGTTCCACTCCCGGGCGACCGTCAGGACCGAGTTCTGAAGTTTTTCCCCGTTGTGGGAACAGTTGTCCATTGAGACGACGGCAATCGGAAGCTTCCCGTTCTTGAAGCGATGGAAAAGGAGGGCGGCAACCTGCGCCATCACGCCAGTCGCCCCGTCAGGGCCAGCCTCAAGATCAGACAGCACGTAGGGGAAATACTCACCCGCGGCATTTTTCAGGGCATAGCCTTTTTCCGTAATCGTAAACGTCACAAGCTGGAGCGATGCGGAGGCAAAGACCTCCTTCATCCTCGCCCATTCCGACGCATTTTTGGTGCTGGAACGGACGGCCTCCGCCAAGGATGCAATGACCTGCCTGGAAACGGAGCCATCGGGCTTGAGCGTCACACCGAGCACCAGGTTGTCGTATGGCCGGTAAATCTCGTCTATGATGTCAAAGCTGAAGCTTTCGGCACAGACGATGCCGGTCTTGGAAAGATGCTGCTCCAGCAGGGAATCCGCGATTCCTCCGATAAACATGCGGAAGATGTTTCCGGCACCAAAATGCACCCAGACGGGATTCTTCACAGTCTCCGCACGAACGGCCTGTATGTCGTAAGAAGGAAGGGCGACATCCGCTTTTTTCCACCCCTCCCTGTCCTTCAATCCTTCTAATGTCAGTTTCATTCCCATACGTCCTAGCGGTTTTTCCGCCCCTCGCTCTTTTCGACAGCTTCCCACAGACCCGAGATGTATGCCGCACCAAGCGCACGATCGTAGAGGCCATAACCGGGCATAGCCTTTTCACCCCATATCATGCGGCCGTGGTCAGGACGGATCGGCCCCTCGAATCCAATGTCATACAAGGCCTTTACTATTTCGTACATGTCGAACGAACCGTCGCTCGAAAGGTGGGCCGCCTCCTCAAAGTCTTTCCTGCCGTCGTTGAATTTCAGGTTCCTCACATGCGCGAAATGAATCCTGCCTTTGAGCGCGCGGATCGTGGCAGGGAGGTCGTTGTCGGGATTCGTCCCGTAGCTCCCGGCGCAGAACGTGAGTCCGTTGTGGGGATTGTCCGTCATCTTCATCATCCGCTGTATATTCGGGAGGCAGGTGATTATCCGCGGCAGCCCAAAGACGCTCCAGGCCGGATCGTCCGGATGGATCGCCATGTTTATGTCATACTTGTCGCATGTCGGCATGATTGCATCCAGGAAATACTTAAGCCGGTCAAAGAGCATATCGGCCGTCGTCCCCTCGTACATCTTGAACAGGTCCTTGATTTTTGCCATGCGCTCAGGCTCCCAGCCCGGCATGACCGTTCCGTTCATGTCACCCGCAATCTTGTCGAACATGTTCTCTGGCTGTATGGCATCGACGGCCTTCTGGGTGTAGGCCATGACCGTTGACCCGTCGGGACGCAGGCGGGCAAGTTCCGTCCTGGTCCAGTCGAATACCGGCATAAAGTTATAGCAGACCATGTGGATGTCGTTCTTGCCAAGGTTCTCAAGCGTCTTTATGTACGCCTCTATGTCCTTGTCGCGGTCGGCGCTCGCAGTCTTGATGGCATCGCTCACATTGACGCTTTCAATTCCATCGAGCGTCAGTCCGGCCGCCTCGACCTCGTCCTTCAAGGCTTTTATCTCGCCCTCAGTCCACAGCTCGCCCGGCATTTTGTCATAGAGGGTCGTGATTATCCCCTTCACATAGGCGGTCTGGCGTATCTGCTGCAAGGTCACGGTATCAAACTTGGATCCGTACCATCTCATCGTCATTTTCATATTAAACCTCTTCTCA
Organism: Treponema sp.; assembly: GCA_024690865.1. Taxonomy (GTDB): domain Bacteria; phylum Spirochaetota; class Spirochaetia; order Treponematales; family Treponemataceae; genus Treponema_D. The sequence goes on from JAILON010000029.1 coordinate 10,816, forward strand.
ACATCCTGTCATTGCAAAAAGCATCTATATCATCGATATATCATATCTGTATGAAACCTGGTCCGAAGCACTAGCCCGCCACCCCGAAAATCATGTTCGGGATGAAAAGCACGAGCTTTGGACAGAACACAAGAATCGCAAGTTCAATCAGAATAGCAAGGAAGAACGGAAGGCTCTCCTTCGTATATTCCTCGGGCGGACAGTTTATGATTCCGCACACCGTGTAGAGCGCGGACCCGATTGGCGGAGTCATAACTCCCAGCGTAACGATCGTGGCCATCAGGACACCGAAGTGCACCGGGTCCATTCCGACGCTCGTCACCATCGGAAGGAAAATCGGGGTCAGCAGCAGGAAGTTGACGTTGCTGTCAACGAACATTCCCGTGATGAAGAGGAAGCCCAGCATGATCAGCGTAAGGAGCTGCGGGTTCTCGGTTATTCCGAAGATGAACGAACTGAGCGCGGCGGGAAGCTTCACCCAGGTTATCGCATAGCTGAAAGGACCGGACATGGCGATGATCAGCATTATCGCGCCGTTGTCCTTGAGCGTCGTTATCAGGGCTTCCTTGAAGTTCTGCCAGTTCAGCTTTTTGTAGACGAACTTTCCAACGACAAGGGCGTACACAACGGCAAAGGCACCGGACTCGGACGGCGTGAACACACCGAAGCGGATTCCGACGATAAGGATTATCGGGAACAGCAGCGCCCAGACCGACACCTTGAGGTTGTCGAGAATCTCCTTTATGGAAAGCTTGGGAGCATCTGTCGCGGGCGGATCAAACTTCCTGATCCGGCTCGTGATAGTCGTCGTTCCCATCAGGAACACCATCATCAGGATTCCGGGTATGATTCCTGCGGCAAAAAGGCGGCCAATCGAAACCTCACCGACAAAGCCGAATATTATCAGTCCCAAGCTGGGCGGTATGGTCGCAGTAATCAAGGCCGTAAGGCAGTTGACAGAACAGATGTAGCCCTTCGTATAGCCCCGCTTGAGCATCTCGGGGGCAAGGATCCTCGTCTCCATGGCGGCATCGGCAGTCGCGGAACCGGAGACACCACCCATCAAAGTTGACATGACTACGGAAATCTGGGCAGTACCCCCGTACATCCTGCGGGTCAAAAGGCGGGCAAGGCTCAGCAGCTGGTCCGTGATTCCCGACACGTTCATCAGGTTCCCGGCAAAGATGAAGAACGGAACCGCAAGGAACGCGAATGACTGGCTTTGAAGCACGATCATCTGGGTCGCGGCCTCGAACGGAAGCATCGGCTGGCTCAAAAAGAATGCAAAGCCGGCTATACCGATGACGAACGCAATCGGCATCCCCATCATAAGGAAGACGACGAAACAAATCAGCAAAAGGCTCATTTAGACTCCTCCTTTTTGACGATGCAATCTTTTATCTTGAGGGCAGTTGAAATCGACATAGAGAATGTCGCGACGACAAGGCTCAGGCTGACAAGTGAATACGGAATGGGCATGGACTGGTAGGTGCGAAGGCGCTCGCTCCAGGCAAGACGGCAACCATAGATGCAGATGACAACGCATACAACCAGGATTATCAGATAGACCGCAATCAGGATGGCTTTCTGCACGGCTTTCGGAAAGTAGCGCGTGAGCAGATCAATTCCTATCAGCTGTCCGCTGCGCCATGCGACATCCGCACCCAAAAAGGAAGTCCAAGCAAGCAGAAGCATGGCAAGGTCGATATTCCACGACATGGAAATCCGCATAAAGCGGAGAATAGCCGATGCAAAAACGAGCGTCACCAGAAGGATAAAGCCTACCCCGCAGACGGCAACCTCCAGCTTGCAGCAGCAATCGTAAATCTTCTTTATTGTCTTCATAATTCCCTATTCGTATCTTCATGCCCTTTCAGGCGCAGGCAGAAGGCCGGCCCGGACAGGAGCCCGGGCCAGCCCCACAGCAAGCGGCGGATCCGTGCAGGAACGCAAGGCCGGTCCGCCGCAAGTACCCAAAGGCAGGACGCCTTACTGTCCGAGCTCCTTGAAGAGACGCTCCTTCAAGCCGGCAGAGAAGCCCAGGTCGTTATTGACGTACATCGGCTCAATCGCTTTCTTGAACTCGTTGATATCGACATCGCGGATCGTGACGCCGTTCTTCTTCATGTTCTCATAGTAGCCGGACTCCTCATCCTGAATTATCTGTCCGTATTCAACCGCAGCTTCGCGCACGGTCTTCGTGAACAGCTCCCTGTCGCTCGCGGAGAGGCTGTTATAGAACGAGGCGGAGCAGACGAAGGCCGACTGGAGCATATAGTGCTTGGTCATCGCCACGTTCTTGACGACCTCGTAGATGCGGCTTCCGTCAGCCGTCGCAACCTGGACCTCGCAGCCGTCAAGGGTTTTCTGCTGGATTCCGGGGAAAACCTCGCCCCAGGAAATTCCGATGTTGGCAAACCCGAAGTACTTGGCAAGGTTGTTTCCGATTGCATTTCCAAAACCACGGATGCGAAGTCCCTTCAAGTCAGAAACATGCTCAACCGGAGTTGTCGTGTAGAAGCAGCGGAACCCGTTGTACATATTCGTCAGGTAGATGATTCCTTCCTTCTCAAGGGCAGCCGACCACTCCTTGAACAACGGCGTGTCGGGGAGTTTCTTCAAGGCCGCAGGATCAGTCAGGATATACGGAGCCATCAGGATGTTCAGGTCCGGCAGCTTGAACTGGCTTGCAAGGCGGCCTGGGTCGCTCGGCACGACCAGGTTGATTCCCATCTTGGCCTGGGTGACAAGTGCATCCGTGTCACCGGAGAGCGCACCCGCGACCTGCACCGTGGCATCAAAGCGCCCGGAGGCGTTCAGACGGTCGGCAACGGCCTGCATCATGCGGCTCTGACCTGTCGTAGCGGCCTCGGTACCTGCAAACGTGACAGAAATCTTCTTTGCCTCTGCGGCTGAAGATCCGCTTCCTGAGGAAGCCTGACCTGCATCACCTTTCTTCGAACATGACGGAAGAAGCATTCCAAACAGCAGGGCCAAGCCCGCAGCACAAACTATCGATCTTTTCATAACAGTCCTCCCTTGTTGACTGACATACTGATATGTTAGTCCAAGAAAATGCAGCTGTCAAGAAAAATTTTTCGTTTTTTTGCCTTTTTTCCCCGCCAAAAATCAATTTTCTTGACAGATACAACAAGCAATGCTAACATATCAGTAGGAGGGAGCGTGTCAAACATGGATAAAACTGATTCAAGCGTCCAGTCGGCGGTCTATACCGCGCTCAAGAACAGCATCATGTCCCTGCAAATGAAACCCGGCAGCGTCATCAGCACCCAGAAGATAGCGGACAAGCTTTCTGTGAGCCGGACCCCGGTCCGGGAAGCATTCATACGGCTGCAGCGCGACGGTCTCGTGGACATATTCCCGCAAAAGGAAACCAGCGTCTCCCTCATAGATTTTTCCAAAATCAACCAGGAGCGTTTCATCCGCGAGAGCCTTGAAAGCGCGAACATCGACCTCCTTATACAGATGATATCGCGGAAAAACATCGCGGACCTGGAAATGAACATCGAGCAGCAGCACGCCACAATCAGCGCCTGCGACTTCGAAAGCCTCTTCAAGCTGGACAACGCCTTCCACGAATATCTTTTCAAAGTGACCGGACAAGAGCTCAGCTGGCAGACCATAGAACGGACAAGCAACCACTACGGACGGATCAGGGCCATCACGGTCTGGAACAAGGACATAATGAAGGAAACCGTCCTGCAGCACCAGAAGATACTCGCCGCCATACAGGACGGCAGCGCGGACCACGCGAAAATATACACCAAGGTCCACCTGCACCAGCTTGAAAACCAGGTCCAGCAGCTTTTGCGCGACTACCCGAACTACTTCGTACAGGACACCGTCCCGGCCGAGGACAAATTTGAGGCGCTGCTCAGGGCTGACTGACGGTTGCCTGCGTCCTGAACCGCCGCACACACAACTTTTGGAGGTGAATGCCACAATTATGGAACAGAATAAAATGGAACAGAATAAAGAGTTTGATTTGATTACCTTTGGCGAGGCAATGCTCCGCCTTTCTCCTCCGGTGAACGAGCTGATAAGCAAAAGCGATTCGTTCAAAAAACACGCCGGAGGGGCCGAACTGAACGTCGCATCCGGCGTTTCGCTGCTGGGACTCAGGACCGCCATCATCACCCGCCTGCCGGAAAACCAGCTGGGCACCTTCATCAAGAACAGGATCCGTGCCTCCAGCGTGAGCGACGATTACATACTGTTCGACAGCTCGCCGCACGCCCGAGTCGGCATCTACTACTATGAGAACGGCGCGTACCCGCGGAAGCCGACTGTCGTGTATGACCGCCGGGATTCTGCAATCACCAGGATTTCCTCCTCGGAAATCCCCGACGACGTATACACGAAGGCCCGCATCTTCTACACGTCCGGCATCACGCTTGCCCTGCACGAGAACACCCGCAAGCTGGCCATCGAGATGATCCGGAAATTCAAGGCGGGCGGAGCAAAAATCGCATTCGACGTGAACTACCGCGCCAACCTCTGGGACGAGGAGACGGCGCGCACGACAATAACGTCCATTCTTCCGTTTGTCGACATCCTCTTCATTTCAGAGGAAAGCTGCCGGAGGATGTTCCAGAAGACAGGCACGCTCCAGGACATGCACCGGGAATTCTGCAAGGATTTCCCCAACATCAGCTACATCGCATCCTCCATGCGGGAAGTCATCAGCCCCAAGCTGCACTCGTTCACCTCGCTCCTCTATGCAAAGGACGGGGACAGGTTCTACACGGAGAAGCCGTACAGGGACATAGACGTCGTGGACAGGATTGGCAGTGGAGATGCCTACTGCGCCGGAGTCCTTTTCGGCCTGCTCAAGTACGGCGACCCGCAGAAGGCCGTGGAATTCGGGAATGCGACCTGCGCCACCAAGAACACGATTTTCGGCGACCTGCCCCTGTCGGACTTCAACGAAATCAGCTCCATCATCGAAGGCCATCATGCGGGCAGCGCCCAGTCCGAAATGAACCGGTAGGAAACCGGCCGGTCGCCGGCAGAAACCAGACCGGTCGCCGCCATAAAACAAGGCAGGAACTGTACAATATCCTCAAAAAATAATATAATACCTGCCAACACATCAGCACATTCATCATAGGAGCACATTTTGATCACAGTAAGCGATTTGAGCCTCAAATTCAGCGAGAAACCGCTCTTCAAAGACGTAAACTTAAAGTTCACCAAGGGAAACTGCTACGGAATAATCGGCGCGAACGGGGCGGGAAAGTCCACCTTCCTGAAGGTCCTGTCGGGCGAGGAGGAGCATGACTCGGGCGAGGTCTCCATCACGCCCGGCGAACGCATGGCAAAGCTGAGCCAGGACCACTTCGCATTCGACGCATATTCGGTCAAGGAAACCGTCATGATGGGCTTCCCCCGCCTGTACGAGATAGGCAAGGAGAAGGACGCGATATACGAGAAGCCGGACTTCTCCGAGGAGGACGGCATCCGTGCGAGCGAGCTGGAGGCCGAATTCGGCGAGCTGGGAGGCTACGAGGCGGAAAACCAGATTGAGCAGATGCTCTCCGGCCTGGGACTTGAAGAGGAATTCCACGACAAGATGATGAGCGACCTGGACGAAAGCCAGAAAGTCCGCGTCCTCCTCGCCCAGGCCCTCTTCGGCAACCCCGACATCCTGCTCCTGGACGAGCCGACGAACGGACTTGACCTTGAGTCCATAAGCTGGCTGGAGGACTTCCTGATCGAATTCCCCAACATCGTCATCGTCGTCAGCCACGACCGCCACTTCCTGAACGCAGTCTGCACCTACACCTGCGACATCGACTACGGAAAGATTACCCAGTACGCGGGCAACTACGACTTCTGGTACCAGATGAGCCAGATAATGCAGAAGCAGGCCAAGGACGAGAAGAAGAAGCGCGAGGACAAGATGGCCGAGCTAAAGACCTTCATCGCCCGCTTCGCGAGCAACGTGTCCAAGGCCGGACAGGCCTCCAGCCGCAAGAAAGTGCTCGAGAAGATGGAGCTTGAGGACATGCCGGTCACCAGCCGCAAGTTCCCCTGGGTGCATTTCCAGAGCGACCGGCCCATCGGCAACTTCGTCCTGACCGCCGAAAAGCTCAATGCGAAGGACAGCGACGGCACGCCCCTCCTGGACAACTTTTCGATTACGATCCACCCCGGTGAGAAGGTCGCTTTCGTCGGCATGGAGCAGAACTCCAAGACGGCCTTCTTCAACATCATCGCGGGAGAGGCAAAGGCGGAGGGAGCTACCGTCAACTGGGGACAGACGACCAGCTTCTCCTACCTGGCCCGCGACAACGGCAAGTACTTCCAGAACGAGCTGAACATCACCGACTGGCTCAAGCAGTTCTCCAAGGAGCAGGACGACGCCTACGTGCGCGGCTTTTTGGGCAGGATGCTCTTCACCGGCGACGAAAGCCTCAAGAAGGTCAAGGTCCTGAGCGGAGGCGAGAAAGTCCGCTGCATGCTGTCCAAGATGATGCTTTCCGGCGCGAACGTCCTTATCCTGGACGACCCGACCAACCACCTGGACCTGGAGTCCATCGAGAGCCTGAACGAGGGCCTGGTCCGCTTCCCCGGCGTCGTCATCTTCAACAGCCACGACCACGAGTTCATCTCGACGATTGCCAACCGCATCATCGAGATTACGCCCAACGGGGTGATTGACCGCATGATGAACTTTGACGACTACCTGAAGGACGAGCAGGTCAAGGCCCTCCGCAAGGAGTACTACGCCGGGCTCAAGAAGAAGATACGGATATAAAGCTGAAAATTCGCCCGCACTGCACTGTAATTTTTTTTACAGCACTGCATACAATTTGTTTCAGAAGTGCTGGCCGACGGAAGGGGCAGCCCGCGAACTCCGCCGGCCAGCCCCCTCTGTAAATTTTCCATTACAATATTGTAAATTTCCTGTTACAATATTGTAAATTTTCTATTACAATATTGTAAATTTTCCGTTACAATATTACAAATTTTTCGTTGCAATACTATACAAACGGCTCCCTTCCGCGATGGGTGGGGAAATGGGTGCCGCTACTTCAACAGTGTCGCAGGATTGACCAGCTTGCCGTTCTTGTAGACGGTGAAGTGCAGGTGCGGGCCGGTGGAGTAGCCCGTGCTTCCCACCAGGCCTATAAGCTCGCCCTGGTTGACGAACGCCCCCTTCTTGGTCTTTATTTTGCTCAGGTGCCCATACAGGGTCTGGTAGCCGTCTATGTGCTTGATGATGACGTAGTTGCCAAAGACGTTGGACCATCCGGCCTTGGCGACCGTTCCGCTCATGGAGGCCTTGACGGCAGTCCCCGTCGGGCAGGCAAGGTCTATGCCCGTATGGTAGGAGTCGGCACCGGTAATGGGGTCCTTCCTCGCCCCGAAGCGGGACGAAATCCTGTATTCGGCGGTGATGGGCCAGGCGAAAAGTTCACCCATCGCGCGCTGCAGGGACGTGCTGTCCATCTTGGCCCCGGGGATGAAAAGCTCCTGCCCCACGGTCAACGTATAGCTGTCCAAATCGTTCACGTCCAGAATGTCTTCAACTGCCGTCCGGTACTTCACGCTCAGGCCTTCCACCGTCTCACCGGCAGCAACCGTGTGAATCAGTCCGTCCATGGACGGAACCTTGAGCTTCTGCCCCTCCCGCAGGTAACGGACATTGGAAATGCCGTTCACGGCAATGAGGGTGGAAATATTGGAGAGGCCGGCATCCCGGCTGATGACGCTGATGCTGTCCCCGGCCTTCACCGTGTACTCGGTGTAGGTGACGGGTTCCTTGTAGGTGTAGTCCGAAAAAAGCATGCCGGTTTCGCCAGCCTCGCCCATGGAAGAGACGACGTTTCCCTCGCTGTCATAGAAGGCTTCCTTGGAAAGGGCCACGTCGAACATGGCCTTGTCCAGCTCCGTCTCCGCCTCTATCTGGAATTCCCCGAAATCCACCTTCCTTACCCGTTCGTCGTAGGAGGCGGCTATACGCGAAAAAAGCAGTGAAAAAAGCATGTAGAGCGGGACCGTCGCGGACAGCAGAAGCAGCAGGCGGACCCTTTTTTTCATGTCCTTCGGGCTTGCCTTGGCCCCTCCCACCGTCCCAAAGCTATAAGTCGTATTCCTTCCCGTCAGGCGTTTCAGGAAAAAGGGCCTCTTGACGGCTGTCGCCTTTGCCGGCTGGCTGGAACTTTTTATTGAATAACTTATAACTTCCATATATTGACTATCGACAGAATCCGATTCCGATATTAGAATGGGTGAATCGTGAAAATTATAACAAAAGCGGTGCTCCAGAGCCTTCTGGCGGGAATCCTCCTGGGCCTGGTGCTGAAATTCTTCATAGTGGACATAGTGCATATACGCGGAAGCTCCATGGAACCGACCTTCAAAGAGGGGAGCGCGGTACTGGTCAACAAGCTCTCATACGGACTCGTGCAGCCGTTCGGGAACCGCACCGTCCTACGCTGGGCGGAACCGGAGGCAGGAGACATCGTCATATTCATGCACGAAGGGAACCTCGTCATAAAGCGCTGCGTGGCCACGGCAGGCTCGCCACTGGAATATTATTACGATAACGGCTATAATCTTGCCGTGAACGGGCAAATTTTTCCACTCTCCGAACTGCAATACGGGAACATGGCAGCGGCCGGCCAGATTCCAGATGGAATGATTCTTGCCGTAGGAGACAACCCGGCGGCTTCCATAGATTCACGCGACTATGGATTCATACCGGTCTACAACGTCCTTGCAAAGGCAATGGCTCCCAAGAAGGCTGGAAGATGAACAATTTCTTCAACAAGAACCGCATGCTCGTGACCGCGGCCATGGTCCTCCTGTTTTTCATCTATATATACCTGTCCTACGCCAAGCTGGCATTCCAGGAGCAGAGCAAGTTCACGGCAAAGACGCCGACCGTAGAACGGGGGTCGATCGTAGACAGGAACGGCAAGCCGCTTGCCGTCCAGACAAACTTCTACCATTACGGCATCACGCCAAAGGCCATAAAGTCAGACGACGTAAGCACATTCGCGTTCGAAGTCTCCTCCCTGCTGGGGCTTGACGCCGTGGACGTATACGACAGCATAATGAAGAACAAGTCCTCCAGCTTCATGTACCTTAAAAAGAAGCTCACGCAGGAACAGTACGACGACCTCTATTCCCTGCTGCAGAACGACGGCTACCTTTCCTTTTCCCGCTTCGACAGGATTCCGGGAAGGGTCTACCCGGAGAACGACCTGGCCAGCCAGCTCATCGGCTACATGGGGGACGATGGCAAAGGGCTCAGCGGCATAGAGTACTCGCAGCAGAACATACTGTCGCCCATGGTGACGGACATAGCGGCGGGGGACCTGTTCGGCGACAACATCTACCTGACGATAGACGCCGACCTGCAGCACAAGCTGGAAAAGATTGCCAAGGACACGATGGCTTCCACCCAAGCCGAATGCATGATGCTCATAGCCTCGTCGGTAAAGACCGGAGCCATCCTGTCGTACATAAGCCTTCCGTCGGCAAACTTGAACGAATACAGTTCGGCCGCGACCGAAGAGCGGATCGACCGCCCCGCCATGACAGCATACGAGCCGGGTTCGGTATTCAAGATATTCACGTCGGCCTCCTACATGGACAGTGGACGGCTGGATGCGGACAAAATCTTCCTCTGCGACGGGGTCTACGAACGGGAGACGAACCTGGGAGAGCATATACGGATAAGCTGCCTGGAGCACCACGGCTGGGTCAACGTCCGCGACGCGCTCAAGTACTCCTGCAACGATGCCCTGGCACAGATGAGCGACCTGCTGGACACCCAAACCTTCCTTTCATACATCCACAAGTTCGGCTTCGGCAAGCGGACCGGGGTGGAGCTTCCAGCCGAGGCAACCGGCCAGGTCAAGGACGAAGGGGACAAATACTGGTCCGCACGCACCAAGCCGACCATGTCCATCGGGCAGGAACTGAGCGTGAATGCCCTCCAGATGGTCCAGGCGGCCTCCGTCATTGCAAACGGGGGCGTCAGCGTGAAGCCGACGGTCATCTCGAAGATAACGGACAAGAACGGAAACGAAAAGTACACGCTCACCCCGGAATATGGGGAACAGGTCATAAAAGCCTCCACTGCCCGGTACATTTTGAGCTGCATGGAAACGACGGCCCAAAGCGGAACCGGCCACAGGGCAAACCTGAGGGACATTTCAATCGGCGTAAAGACGGGAACGGCCCAGATGGCGGATCCGGTAAACGGCGGATACAGCGAAACCGACTTCGTGTCCAACTGCCTTGCAATCTTCCCGGTGGAAATGCCGGAGATAATCCTCTACATCGTCATAGAGAAGGCCAAAGGCGAAACCTATGCAGGCCGCATTGTCGCGCCGGTGATTGCCTTGGCCGCAGACGAGATAATCGACCACCTGGGCATGAACCGGCAGGGAGCGGTGGGTGTTGAACACTCAGGAACGATTTCCATCATGGAAAACCCGCCCATCGTGCTGGAGGATTCCGTTCCATCCTTCATAGGGCGGCCCAAGAGGGACCTTGTTCCCCTGTTGGACAATCCGAAAATCAACTACCAGATAAACGGAGAGGGCTGGGTCGTCTCCCAGTACCCGCCGGAAGGAACTCCCGTCTCGGAGGGAATGACGATTGAACTCTATTTGGAATAGCAACAGGGAGCTTTTTACAGCCCGCTTTCCCGCCCTCGCAGACATGCTGAAGGAGGAGATGGAAGGCTTTGAACGGAAGCTTGCGGAAGGAAGCCCCCTTCCCCTCTCCGTGGAACCTGCGAAAAACGGCAGCCCGACTGCATCGGAAAACGGAACGATGCTGCATTCAAAGTACAGTCCCGACCGGGAAGCAGCGCAGCAGGCAGGCTCGTTCAATGCAGACGAAGAGCAGTCCGCGATTTTCTTCTCCTGCGGCCTGGGCTATACGGCCATAGCGCTGTGCAAAAACAGGCCCGACGTTCCCGTGGTCATAATCGAGGAGAAGGCTGAATACATCTTCCAAGCCCTGTCTGTCCTTGACTGGGCTCCCGTCCTGACCCATCCTGCAATCAGCCTCCTGATAGGGGCGGATACAGACAGCGTGGCCGGCATACTGCGCCAATACGACCTGAAGAAGGCACACGTCTTTGCCGTCCCGGCGCAGGGAGTCCACAGCGCGGAATACTTCAAGCAGATACGCCTCCTCATGGAGCAGGACAAGCGCAAGGACGACACAAACACCGCCACCTTGGAAAAATTCGCCCGGCTCTGGCTGTCCAACACCTGCAGGAACATCAAGCAGCTGGACAGACTGGACGGAATAAACAGGTACTTAGGAAAGGGAACAGGGATTCCCTTCATCGTCCTGGCGGCGGGTCCCAGCCTGGACCGAGTTTTGCCCTATTTGGCGCGGCTCAAGGAACGGGCCGTCATAGTCTGCGTGGACACGGCACTCCGTTCATGCCTCCACGTGGGGGTAGAACCGGACTTCATCGTACTTGTAGATCCGCAGTACGCCTGTGCAATGCACCTGGAGTTCCTAGCGGCCCCCTCCTCCATCCTGATTACGGAGGTCGCAGCCTGGCCTTCGGTGTTCAGGTTTGAGTGCCGCGAGAAAGTCCTCTGCTCTTCGATGTACCCGCCGGGCCAATACTTTGAGAAAAAGCTGGGCTGGAAGGGCCGGCTCGGGGCGGGGGGCAGCGTCGCCACGACGGCATGGGATTTTGCCCGCTTCTGCGGGGCGACAGAAATTTTTCTGGCAGGGATGGACCTGGGCTTTCCCGGCAGGCAGACCCACATACGCGGTTCCCAGTTTGAAGAGCGGGAACATCGGATTTCAAGCCGCCTGTACCCATCCGAAAGCCAGAGCACGGCGGCCCTGTTGAGCGATGCCCCCATCATCCTGAAGGACTATGCCGGAAACGAACTCCTTTCCGACAAGAAGATGTCCCTCTTCTCCTGGTGGTTTGAAAAAAACTGCACCCTTGCAAAGGAGCAGGGAGTAAAGACCTACAGCCTGACAGCGGAAAGCCTTGCAATAGAGGGGATAGAAAGCTTCCCGCTGGACGAATTCCTGAAGCGGGAGGAAAAGCGGGCAGAAAAAGAGGCTTTCTTCGCTCCAGCAAGCAAGGCTGGCCCGGAGGGCGACAGCAGGGAAAACGGCCCGTCTCCCCAGTTCGAAGACGTCCTCTCAAGTTTCATTGGCGACATGGAGCGGATGAAAGACATGGCGGCAAAGGGAATCTCCCTCTGCGACAAGGCCATCGTGAACAGACTCAAGGCCCCGGAGGTCTTTGCGGAGCTGTCCCGACTGGACAGCGCGATACTGCGGTCCGAAAGCAAGGAGGCAGCGGCCTTGGTTTTCCCGACGGAGCGCAAGCTCAAGGAGCTTACCAAAGGGCTTCCCGAGGACAAGACCTTGCATTCCCTCTACTACAGTCGGATAATCTATAGGGAGCTAAAAAAAGCCTGCCAGGATTATACCGAATTTCTCTCAAGTTTTTCCACGCTCCCCCGATAATAAAAATAGATTGTGATTGAGGTCCAAACTGATTGATGGGTAAGAGCGTTAATCAGCTTCAACCTTATACAGTTTCCTTCGGACGTAATTTTGACATCCAGACGTCCGAGGGGAATTGTATTACCTCTCATTTTAAGAGCCGGAGTTTCCCCTCCGGCTCTTTTTTATGTCCGTCCTTTTTTAACTGCTTTTTATGGCCACATTTTTGGGGCGGTTTTTATATCCGATTTTTTGGCCGTCTTTTTACGGCCGCCAGAAGGAAACGTGCCACGGCCGGCCCATAACGGCCGGCCTCCGCTGAATTCAGCCTCCGCCGAATTCAGTCGCCCACGAGCGAGTCCAGCTCCTTACGGAACTCGGCATCGGCATCCTTTTCATCCACAGTGCGGACAACCTGCCCTTTCTTGAAGATGATGACCTTGCCGCCTCCACCGGCTATCCCCAAGTCGGCATGCCTGCCCTCTCCGGGACCATTCACGACGCAACCCATGACGGCGACCACAAGAGGCTTCCGTATGGCATACAGCTCGGCCTGCCAACGGTCCACGAACGAATGGACATCAAACCCCAGCCTGCCGCAACGGGGGCAGCTGACAATCGTTACCCCTCCCTGCCTCAGGCCGCACTCACGGAGGATCTCCCGTCCTGCCAAAACCTCGTTCTCCGGACTGGACGACAGGCTGACCCTAATGGTACTCCCTATCCCCTCCTCCAAGAGGTGGCTGAAAGCCAGTGTGGATTTGACGACACCGGAAATGAGGGGACCAGCCTCGGTCACGCCGATGTGGAGCGGTATGTCGCTCTGGGACGCGAAGGCCTCGTTGGCTTCTATAGTTTCCGCAACATCGCTGCTCTTCATGCTGACAACGACATCCCTGAACGAGAGCCGGTCAAAGACATCAACCTCCCGTAGTGCCGCCTGGGCCAATGCCTTGGCACGAGAAAGGCTTCCTGCTGCAACTGAATCCGCCAGGTCCTTGGGCAGGCTGCCGGAGTTGACCCCGATGCGGATTGCAACGCCCTTGTCGGCACAGGCAGCAACGACGGCCTTGACGCGGTCCTCACTCCCGATGTTGCCTGGATTTATCCGAATTGCCGAAACATTTCCCTTCAGGCACTCAAGGGCCAGCCGGTAGTCAAAGTGTATGTCCGCCACCAAGGGAACATCCGTCCGGCATGCTATGGCACAGAGCCCCTGTGCACTTTCCATATCCGGCACGGCGAAACGTATTATATCGCACCCCAACGACTTGAGAGTGTTTATTTGCCTCACTATTGAATCAAGCCTTTCCTTGCCAAAAGCGACATCGGAAATGCCTTCCTTCCACATCGTCTGTATAGAGACCGGAGCCCCGCCTCCGATGGAGACTTTTCGTATCCCATTGCGACCGCCTATCTCAACGGTCCTAGATTCCTTATACTCACCCATATACAAAATAGAACGAAACCTGTTTCAAAATTCCGACAGGCTGTGTGACGCTGCCTCAGCTGCACAAAAAAACCGCCGGAAGCACGTGCACCCGGCGGCAATGAAATCAAAAGAACTACCTCAGATCAGACAATCATTCCGAAGACCATGCTGAACAGAGCGATGGTTTCACAAAGACCAACGACCATGATGTAGTTGGTGAAGCCCTTTCCTGTCTCAGCCAAGGCATCAGAACCAGCTGCACCAGCCTTACCCTGGGCGATGGCAGACATGCACATTGCAAGGCCACAGGCAAGTCCAAGTCCAAGGTAGAAAAGCTGCTGGCCAACGTCCACGCCACCGACCTTGCCAATCATAGACTGCATCAACAGGAATCCATAGATGGTCTGGGTCAACGGAGCACCGGCAAAAACGACAAGAAGGAAGGGAGCGGGCTTGTTGTTAAGGTAGCACCTCTTCCAAGCACCGATAGCGCCCTGTCCTGCCGTTCCGATTCCAATCGCGCTTCCCATAGCGGCAATACCCATCACCAATCCAGCACCAAGAAAACCCCAGTTCATAATCACTCCTTATACGCAGCAACCTGCGTTTTTTACTCCTAAATTTCTATTTCAAACAGCCCGCCTTTGGCAAGACTGTAGAATCAAAAAACATTGTACCTCTGCAGAGGCACCCCCCTGCTGCCGAATCAACGATGCAGCAGCAGGAACCATGTCTATTTCTCCCTACGCTCTGAGAAGGGGCGGTACTTCACTCCGCTCCAGGTCATTCCAAGGTGCTGGGAGAACTCCAGCGTATTCAAACGGACACCGTGAACGATAACTGAAAGCAAGTTCAATATCATATTCAGGCCATGTCCGAACACCAGCAACACCACGCCGAAAATCACCATAAACAGCTTGCCAAACATCGGACCTGCCATCTGGTTGACGGTCTCGCTGATTGCGGCACCGGCAAGGGCAACAGCCCACAGGCGGATGTAGGAAACGATATCACTGAACTGGTTCACCACGCCCAGCAACACGGATATGATGTTCTTGACGCTCTCCAGCACCGACTTTCCGATGCTTCCCTCATAGTTTGCGAAGATGAAGTTCAGGACAAAGCCCACGCCCAGCACGCCAATCGATATGAGGGGGAAATTCGAAGGAAGCACAAACCTTCCGCCGAATATCGGGATCGGAATTCCCGTATCGCCAAGCGGATACTTCGTACCGTCCACGACCATGTTCATAACAACATAGAACATACCCCATATCATAAAGAGCGAGCCCATATCGCCGAAGAACTTGAGGCTCTTGCGGTCGGCCACCATGCACTTCAAGTGTGCGACGGAAAGCTGAATGAGGGCCAGCGAGAAACAGAAAATCTTCTGGTTCGTGTTGGCAACATCCGACCCACTCTTTGCTGCCGAGAAGGGAGCAAAGGATATATCCACCAGAGCCTTCGGAAGCTTCTCCGGCGATATACCGAACCATGAGCAGGTCATAATGCCCCACAGCATGGTACAGCAGCCAAGGAGCGTCACCAAGACGCCCAAGGAACGACCACCCTTCTTGCTCGTCGCAAGCAAGGCAAGCCCGACAATCGCAATCAGCGCGCCATAACAGGCATCGCCGAAAATCATCGCAAAGAAGATGCAGAAGAAGAACAGGAACCATCCGGAGATGTCAAACTCGTGGTAGCCGGGCGTGACATCAAGGAAGTCCATCAGCGGGTAGATTATGCTGACGAGCTTGCTGTTCTTCAGCTTCGTCGGGACAGGATCATCGTCCGCCGGATCCGCGGCGGCATATGCCCAAGAGTTTTCCTTACAGGCCGCCACGAAGTTCGGAAGCAGGGCAACAGGCACATAGCCAGAAAGCCATGCGAGCTTTGTTCTCGAAATGGAATCAAGCACACCGACTTCTTCAGACTCCGCATTCTCGTCCGACTCTTCACATCCCATACCGGAACAGACAGTCTCGAACTCTATATCCGATGCAAGGACCTCTCGGTAAGAGGTCAATGCGGACAAATACTTCTTGTCGTCAAGAAGTTCGCTCTCAATCCGGGAAATGGTCTGCTTCGCCTTAAGGATATTGTCCCTAAAGGCATCCGAAGACATCTCCAGCATCGGAACGGCATACGCCTCCGCTGGCATAAGGGAAGGACGTTCGGTAACTTCCTCATCAGAAAGCAGGAGGAAGCGGACAATCTTGCCCACCGCATTGACCTTTACAGTCTTAAGCTCCTTTCCAATCGTTTCATACTTGTCCTCGGGAATCTCGTACATATATACGAAAATTCCCTCCTTCGCCAAGTCCACAAAGTCAGCAGGATCAACGTTCCCCCACTTCGACAGCCTTTCAAGTTCATTCGTATCGCGGGCAATAGCCTCGTACAGGGACTTCTTTTCATCGCTCAACGAAACGATCTTGTTTGCAGTCTCAAGGGCAGCATCATTAGTCAAGTCCAGCTGGTTGACAATCTGCTTCTTGGGAAGCTTTATCTCCTCAAGGATGGATATGGCCTTGTCAGTCGCCACAGCCGCATCCTTGTAAGATGCAAGGAGTGGCCCCTTGCCCTCCATTTCCTCAAGGTGCACGACCCCGACCTTACGAAGGGCCTTGACAGACTCCTTCCTTGTCGAATCGAGGACGACGATGGAAACCTTTTTCATCTTTTCTATCATGATTCGGCCTCCTCGCCCTTATTCCTCTCGAGCTTCCTCTTGGATATCTTGCTCCTGACAACCGCAGAGACCTGCTCGTCTCCCAAGAAGATGTTTATCTTCTTGATGTTCGCCTTGGTCTCGGGAATCTTCACCTTCTCAAAAAGGTTGACCCTCTGGGTCGTCACCCTCAGCTCTTTAGAAAGCAACCTTACCTGCTCATCAAGCACTTCCGCCTGAAGATCCAGCTCAAGGGCCTTCTCCATCCTGTCCGCAGCCAAATCCACCCAAAGGGGCGTGGAATACAGGTCGTAATCACCACGACCGAAGTCCGCCCCCTCATAAATAGGTATCTTCACACCAGCAATGTTGCCCCAGCCCTTCTTGATGTTGTTCACCGTCACCATTCCAGGCTTGAAGGCTTCTTTCTCGCCGAAAACCGCAATCCACTTCTCGAAGTCGGCCTCAACGGCCTTCTTCTCCGCGCGGACAGCCTTGGCTTTCTCATCTATCGTGCGAATCTCTGACTGCAGCTGTTGCTTCTTGAGCGTAAGAGTCGGAAGATAGCGGTTATACATCTTAAGCGCATCTTTCTGAGTCTTAAGCTCATTTTTCGTCAGCTTTATCTTAGGCATTCACAACCCCTGATACTACGCTAGTTCTTCGGCCAGAACTCTTCTATGAGATCCGTCTTGAGTCCCGTCTCCTTCTTGTCGAAGCACTGGGCAAGGATTTTCCATCCGTTGTCAAGGGCATCTTCGAGGGGAACGTTGACGCTGAGGTCCATCATCCTGGCCTCGAACAGCTCTCCGTACTTCAAAAGCTTCTCATCCCAAGAGCTCATCGTGAAGCCCATGCTCTTCTTTTCCAAGGTATCCTTGTAAGAAGCGTACAGACGGATCATACCGTCCATGAGGGCACGGTGATCCTTGCGGGTCTTTCCGTTGACGTTCTGCTTAAGGCGGGAAAGTGAGCCGAACGGCTCGATGTGACCGCCCTTCAAGTAGAACTGCCCCTCGGTAATGTATCCCGTGTTGTCGGGAACCGGATGGGTAACGTCATCACCAGGCATCGTCGTGACCGCGAGAACCGTGATGGATCCCTGATCGGAGAAGTCAACAGCCTTCTCGTAGCGAGAGGCAAGCTGGCTGTAGAGGTCGCCCGGATATCCGCGGTTGGACGGAACCTGCTCCTGAGTAATGGCGATTTCCTTCATGGAGTCCGCGAAGTTCGTCATGTCGGTCAGAAGGACAAGGACGTCCTTGCCCTGAAGGGCGAACTGCTCGGCGACGGCGAGGGAAAGATCCGGAATCTTCATACATTCAACCGTCGGGTCGGCGGCCGTATGGATGAACATGACGGTCTTGCTCAAAGCTCCGCCTTCCTCCAAGGTCCTCTTAAAGTAGAGGTAGTCATCGTACTTCAAGCCCATTCCACCCAGAACGATTACGTCAGCGTCAGCCTGCATCGCTATGCGGGCAAGCAACTGGTTGTAGGGCTCTCCAGAAATCGAGAAAATCGGTATCTTCTGGCTGATAACCAACGTGTTGAACACGTCAATCATCGGAATGTTCGTACGGAGCATGCGGTTGGGCTGGATGCGCCGCGCAGGGTTGACGGAAGGTCCACCAATCTGCACAAGGTTGTCCACCAGAGCAGGACCGTGATCACGGGGCTCGGCCGAACCGTTGAAGATGCGGCCAAGGAGGTTGTCGCTGAAGGAAACGCGCATGTCATGTCCCAAGAAACGGACCTGATCGTTCGTGGCGACACCACGGCCTCCTGCAAAGACCTGCAGGGAAACCACGTCTCCGTCAATCTTGTTGACCTCTGCAAGGGACTTTCCGAAACGGGTCGTTATTTCGGCAAGCTCATTGAGCTTCACGCCCTTGGCACGGACAGTGATAACACTTCCGTTTATGCTTTCAATTCTGCTGTATACTTTGCTCATCACTCACCGTCCTTAATCAAAGCCTTTACCTTGTCAGAAACCACGGCTTCCTTCTGGGCAAGAACGTCATCTATCTTCTTTTCCTGCGCCTTGAACTCAGGACTCTCAAAGACAGAGTAGTTCATATCGACAAAATTCTGCCGCAAAGTGTTGAAGAAGTCGCGGGCCTCATCCTTCTCCGCAAGCTTGAACGAAGAGCCGAGTATGGCCAAGATTTTCTTGAACATGTAGCGCTGCCTTTCAACGCTGGAAGCACCCTCGACCTCATCAAAGCTGTCCTGCTGCATATAGACAGCATCAAGGAATTCGCTCTTGAGGTATATGATGAAGTCTTCGAGCGAAGTTCCCTCTTCACCGACGACCTTCATCATCTGGTTGACCTCGGATCCCCTCTTGTAGAGGCTGCGGGCATACTCAACCAAATCGCCCTTGATGACTGAGCCGTACTTCGACCAAGACTCCAACGGATCGATTGCAGGATAGCGGCGGGCATTTGAACGGTCACGCGAAAGACCATGGAACGCACCAACGACTTTCAACGTAGCCTGGGTAACAGGCTCCTCAAAGTTACCGCCGGCAGGGGAAACCGTACCACCGATGGTGACCGAACCCTTGCTTCCGTCGCGGAGGCGGACGATTCCAGCACGCTCGTAGAAGGACGCGATCGTACTCTCAAGGTATGCAGGGAAGGCTTCCTCACCCGGAATCTCCTCCAAGCGACCCGACATCTCGCGCATGGCCTGCGCCCAACGGGACGTAGAGTCTGCAAGCAGCAGGACGTTCAAGCCCATCTGGCGGTAGTACTCGGCGAGCGTAACGCCCGTATAAACGGAAGCCTCGCGGGATGCAACCGGCATGGAAGACGTGTTACAGATGATAATCGTCCTTTCCATGAGGGAACGGCCCGTACGGGGATCCTTAAGCTCGGGGAACTCGGTAAGGGTCTCGACGACCTCACCGGCACGCTCTCCACAAGCCGCGACGATAACGATATCAACGTCCGCATTACGGCTCGTCGTGTGCTGCAAAACCGTCTTTCCGGCACCGAAGGGGCCAGGAATACAATAGGTTCCACCGCGGGCAACCGGGAAGAATGTATCGATAAGACGGATCTTCGTGAGCATCGGCTCGGACGGAGCCAAGCGCTCTGCATAACAGCTGACTGCCCTTTTGACCGGCCAGCGGAAACTCATGCAGATGTCATGGCTCTTTCCCTTTTCATCCACCAGAGTGGCAATAGTATCGTGGATCTTATAGCTTCCAAACGAGACAATCTTCTTCACCGTGTAGGACCCAAGGAACCCGTAGGGGACCTGAATCTTGTGGGTAAAGGGCCCCTCAGGAACGGTTCCCACACAGTCGCCGGCAAGGAGCCTGTCCCCCTCATGCGCTACCGGAGTAAACTCCCACAGCTTGTTCTCATTGAGGGCGGAAAGATACACTCCCCTTTCAAGGAAATAACCTGAATGCTCAGCGAGCAAAGGCAAGGGATTCTGCAATCCGTCATAGACCTGCCCCAAAAGGCCGGGGCCAACTTCCACACTCAGAAGATCTCCCGTGAATTCCACGGAACAGTCCGTGGAAATTCCGTTCGTCATCTCATAAATCTGCATCTGGGCGGTATTTCCCCTGACCCGGATAACCTCACCCTTGAGCTGTGTATCATCAACATTGACATAGCCTACTTCGTTGAGAGAGACCCTACCGTCAAACTCAACAGAGACCATGTTGCCGTTGACTGCAACTACTTTGCCCTTTGTTTCACTCATTTATTTTCTCCAAGAATATCATCATATATCTTATGATAAGAAGCCAAACCTTCATCGCGGTTGAATTTCTTCATCCTCTCGGTAAGCATCAGGCGCAGGCCATAGCTGAACACGCTGTCCACCGTAAAGTAGTCAAGCGGAGAAATCTTGTCCAGAACCTGAAGCCTGTACTCGTTGAGAAACTGCTCTGCGCTCAGCGGGCTGTCCATGCCCGTTGCCGTACGTGCGGCCTGGACCACCTCGCCGTCCGATACAGAAGGAATGTCTTTCGCTTCCTTCTTCATCTTCAGCGCACGCAGCCCCGCCAGCGCGAACCTAAGGTCCCTCTCCTTCTTGTACCATGCGTCAAGAAATGGCGAACCAGTCGGCTTGTCCTCCACAGGCGGTTCCAAAGAAAGTGTCCCGGCGATCCTCGCATACTTTTCAGACATGAAACGCTGGCACAGGTCACGGAAATACTCTGTAGAAATTGGAAGCTTCGCACCGCTGTCGTCAGTCTTTATTGCAGGGAGCTGGGATACCAAATAATACAGATGTTCCACTATTTCCTCGTCCTCTTTGCACCAGCGGAAGAAGTCCTCCTCGTAGCAGTCCTTCTCGTCCTTGAGACTTTGTCCTCAGAGTCAAAGTCCTCTTCCTCGTCGTCGTCATCCCCGTCATCCGGGATTACCTCCGGCTCGATTCCCGCGGCAGCCCTCTTCATAAGTTCAGTCGTCTTTGGATTCAAATAGGCACTAAACAGAGATGCAACTTCCTCAGCACTGAAATCATAGAAGGCATTTCCCTTGCGGCTTCCAATTCTAAAGCCTCCCGACAACGAATCATCGGCCTTCAGCTCAAGTCCCTTGGAAATCTTGGCCTTAAGGGCCGTCTTCAGGCTTGAATCAAGGGCTTTCAAATCCTTGGAAGGAAGCAGCACCGTCAAGTCATCAGCATCAGGATTTGCCGCCCAAGCCTTCACAGTATCGGGAATCAACTTCTTGAGCAAATCCTTATCATACGCTTTTTCCGTCTCGCTCGCAACGATGGCGGAAAGCTCCTTCTTAATCCCGTCGCGGAAAGAGATTATGAGGTTGCGTCCAGCCTGAGTGATTGCCTCCTCGCTTGCTTTTTCCATACGGGCAGTTTCGGCCTTGGCATTGCGGATGATGCCCTCGGCCTTCTCTTCAGCTTCCTTAACGATTGCAGCAGCCTTCTTTTCAGCTTCGTCAATAATCTTTCCTGCCGAAGCCGTAGCACTTTCTACACCGTCCTTTCTAATCTTTCCGATTAGTTCCTGTAACTGAACGTCCATTCTAACCTCTCTTATTGATTGGATTTTGCAAATTAGACTCAAAACATAAATGAATACTGCGTCACATGCCGATAGGTCTCTCCCGGTCGCAAGATGGAGTTCGGGAAAGAATCCTTGTTTGGCGCATCAGGATAATCCTGAGTTTCCAGACAGACGGCACTATGGCACTGATATACCGCACCATCTTTTCCATTTATGTTATTGAGGAAATTACCCGTATAAAGTTGGATGCCCGGCTGAGTCCCCCTGACGGTCATCTTGCGGGCCCCGTCATCGCTTTCCAACACAGCAATCGTCTTCAGCGAACCGTCCCCAGCAAATCCGTCAACGCAGTAACAGTTGTCATAACCACTACCGACCTTGGCGATGTCCTTGCCCAAAGCCTTCGAGGACGTAAAATCATAGGGCGTCCCCGCAACATCTATCAACTTTCCAGTAGGAATAAGGTTCTTATCGACCTCCAGGTACTTGGAGCAGTTCATCTGAATCTTGTGCCCCTCGATGGAACCGGAAGAATGCCCGTTGAGGTTGAAATACGAGTGGTTGGTCATGTTGAACGGAGTCGCCTTGTCGCAAGTTGCCTTATAGACGATCGTCAAATCATTCCGCTCGTTCAGCATGTAGCTGACGCTCACCTTCGCATTCCCAGGGAAGCCCTGCTCGCCATCGGGGCTCTTGCGGGTCAGCTTGATGCCGATGCCATACTCGTTGGCAATGCGCTTCGCCTTCCAGATCTTCTTGTCCCACCGCGAGAATCCCCCATGGAGGGTGTTCACGCTGTTATCGTTCTTGTCCAGCTCATACGTAACGCCATCGATAGTGAAGGATGCCCCTCCTATCCTGTTCGCAAAGCGTCCGACGACGGCACCGAAGGTTTCATGGTTAGAAACCCAGCCACCCAACGTAGAGCACCCCAAGGCGACATCCAGATGCCTGTTATGCTGCTTGTCGGGAATGACGATACTAGTAATGATACACCCATAGTCGCAGATGGAAACACTCATTTTTCCATTGCTCAGTGTATATAGGTGAACCTTCGTCCCGTCGGACAAAAGACCGAAACGGTTTTTCTCGATTTTCAAACCTTTAGTCAACATAAGTAATTTAATTATATCCTATTCTCACGAAATTTCAATAGTAATTTTTACTTCTTGTACACTTCTTCCTGTTTTATGGGCAATTTCATCGACAGAGTAGCCCAAGGCCCTCATCTCCAGCACCTGCTGGCGGAAACTCTTCTTTATTTCTATGGGTTTCTCTGGCTTTATGAATTCGGGAATCTCAACCTTCCGGGAAGGCTCCGGAGGGGCAGCTTTCACCGCATCGGCAAACCTCAGCTGCTCCTTCATGTAGCTGCCCAAGGGTGAATACGACTTGTTCAACGTATCATACGGGGGAAGTTCAGCGGAAGCTTCCTTCTTTGGCTCCGAAACCGTTGGCTCCGAACGCGCAGGCGCCTCCACAGGAACCGGCGCTCCGTCAGCCAAACCGGCCTCCTGCCCATGCGCACCGCCTTCATCCGACCGTAAAGAAGAATACAGCAGCTCCTCAGCGGCCTTCACCGATGAAAGCTTGTCCATCTCTCCATACAGCAAGGCAATACGCTCTTCCACCCTGTTGCAAAGCATCTGAACTTCGGAAGAAGCGGACTTGGCCTGTTCAATCTGATTCTGAATAAGGCGGATATTTCGGTCTGAAGCGCTGTTTATCTGGAGAAGAAGCCCCTCCAGTTCCTTCCTCGCATCCTTCATGACCCCTTCGGGCGAAAGCTTCTTCTTCAACCAGAGAGAGAGCAGGATCCACAGCAGGACATTCCCGGCTAGCAGCAGGACTTCAACAAGCATAAGCTCTTTATAGCAGTTTTATCCGATTATGTCGATTAGCTGGCCAAGATCCGGCTCGGAAATTTCCTCCTGGGGGACGACCTCTTCCTCTTTCCCCCCATTTTCTTTCCGCCGCCGTTCTCCAGCGGCGTAGCCAAAGGAACCTCCGCCTTCAAGGTTGTTCTTTATATTTCCAGACTGGGTTTCATCACGGGCGACATTCTGTACGGTCTTGGACTTCTCAAGGTTTTCCGAAGCAACCTTGTCCCGTCCCTGCTGGTTTGCAGCCTGAACCAGCTGGTTCTGAGAGGCATTGAATTTTGAAACGTTGTCCATCTGGGAATAGACGACAGACAGGTCGATAGGTTGTATGCCCATAAAAACCTCCATGTTTTACGGAAGGACATACACCAGGAGGACACATCCTTGTGTCCTCACGCACTATACAGCAACACCTTCCGGTGCGGCAACGTCGTTCGTGACCTGGCTGGGATCGTACTTGCCCCTGCGGACAAATCCGTTCTCATAATAGAATGAGACGGATTTGCAGTCGGCCTTGACCTCGTCCTTCTCATCGCGAACGTAAATCTTCGTACCAGCAAAGACAGTACCGCTGGCATTGACACGTCCCACGACTTTGAGAGCACGCAGATGCTCCTGAATCTTGTTGATTTCAGCAGTCATCGCATCGCTCTTCTCTTCTATATCGGCCTTTTGCTCCTTAAGGTCAACCAATTGTTTCTGCTTTTCCTTCGGAACAGAACGACGGGTCTCTATCTGGTTCTCCAAGGTCTGGATGTTCAAATCAATATCTTCAAGCTGCTTGACCAACTCGCTCTGCTCGCCCTGCAGATGCACGAGCCGCTGCTTCGCGATGGGGTCGAACCCCACCTCCAGGATGGTTTCCGTACCGGTCGGATTTCCGATGTTCTTGGCGGAAATCTCCTCCTGCGCGAACAAATGGCCTCCAATGATGACGGCCCGCTTTCCCTTGAGGAGGATTTTCTTCAAGGCCGTCACATGTGCGTTCATGATGTTGTCGTTGACGACGATGTAATCCTTCGCTTCGACAGTCGTATTCTGTATGAAGCGTGCCCACAAGGACTTGGAAGTCTTTATCGAACCCTCGTCGCGACCCATGACGCCCTGTGAAATGACGATGTCGCCCTCAGCCTCCAGCTGGCAGTTGCCGACAGTACCGTAGACCTCGATGTTGCCGTTCGCCTTGACATTGTAGCCGTCTTCGACGTTGCCCTTGACGATGACCGTTCCCATAAAGGTGATGTTCCCCGTCTTGATGTTGACGCCGGGAACCTCGTAAACGGGTTCAACAGAAATCTTGTTGCCGACCATAAGGACCTGGCCATCCATGCTGGCCTTTATGGTCCGCTGGTCGCCGTCCAGCTCGACGTTCTGCCCCATGAAGTAATGGACGTCGATGTCCTTGCCGTTCTTCGCCTCCAAGTAGCGGCCCGAGAGGGTCTTTCCACCCTTTCCACGCTCGGCGAGCAGCTTTATGGCAAGCGGCTGCCCCTTCATGACGTTCTGGATGAGGTTCAGCTCCTTGAAGTCAATCTGTCCCTCCTGGTTCTCCTTCAGCTTCAGCTTGGAGCTGTCGGTCTCGAACTTGTAGTCCATCCGGGCATCGGCACCGTCAACAGGCTTTATCGCTTCCGCAACGACAAAGGGAACGTTGTACACGGGATTATCAATATATTCGGTTATCTTATCCTCGCTTATACCGGCAACGACCCCCTGGGTCCTCAGCGCATTCCGTATCTGGTCGGCAGAAATCTCGCTGCCGCTCATCGCAGGAGCGGAAACTTCTATGGTAGCCGACATCTCGTCCTTCGCGACATCCACTGCCATGACGGCGTCAGCCGAAGGAACATGGGCGAAGGTTCCGATATCCACATACTCGTTCTCAGACCCTTCCTTGCACAGCTTCTTGACCAACTCTTCGTCAAGCTCCTCCGTATCGCTGCGCTTGGCCGCCGAAAGTATATCGCCAAGGGAAACAGGAACGCCCTCCCCCATCGGCAGCAGGACCTTGAGGCAAATCCTGTCTCCAAAGCGGTGGACATAGTAGACGCCATCCTTGTTGAGGGCCTTCTTCTCCTCCTCCGCCTTGGCAGCCGCAGCCGCAGCCGCAGCCTTCTGAATCTTCTCCTGGACAAAGGCAGGGTTCTCATAGATCCGCAGGACCCAAGGTTTCTGGGCAAGCCCCATAAATCCTTGGGATCCCCGCTCCTCCACCTCGTATTCCAACCGCTTTACGCTCGTCTCCAACTGGACGGCCGCATCCTCAAGGCAGTCATCTATCGTGTCGGCGCGGACTACCACGCTGTGAATCTGCTTGTCAACAGACAGCCTCTTCTCGAGGTCCTCCCTCAATTTATCCAAGTTTACCATCTGCCTTTCGTCCTCCTAAAAGATTCCCTTCCGTATGCTGGTAAGCTTTGCCCTCAGCCTCAGGTTCGCCTTGGAATGCAGCTGGCTGATGCGGCTCTCACTGACATTCAAAACCTGACCTATTTCCTTAAATGTCAAATCTTCATGGTAATAGAGAATTATGACCATCTTCTCGTTCTGAGGCAGTTCGTTTATCGCCTGTATGATGACCCGCTTTATCTCCTTGCGCTCCACGATGACATCGGGATTCATGCTGTTGGGAGCCTCGATATTGTCCCCGATAGACATATTGTCGCTGTCATCATTGGAATACCAGACGTCGTTCAGTGAAAGTATGTTTGTACCGCTGACCTTCATGACGACGGACTCGTACTCGCTTTCCGTCATTCCCATGGCTTTCGCTATCTCGGCATCACTGGCCGTCCGGCCCAACTTTGCCTCCAGCTCCGTAATGGTGTCCTCTATTTCCCTCGACTTCTGCCTGACGGACCTGGGAACCCAGTCAAGCTCCCTCAACTCATCGAAAATCGCACCGCGGATACGGGTGACGGCATAGGTCTTGAACTTGACGTTTTTGTCAGGATCATACTTGCTTATCGCATCCAAGAGTCCAAACTGCCCATAGCCCACCAGATCGTCAAACTCAACGCTTTCCGGCATACCAGTGGAAACCTTGCCCGCAACATACTTCACGAGGGGCATATATTGCCTTATAAATTGATCACGTATCTTCGTAGAGCGGCTTTTTTTATATTCATGCCAGAGCTCGTCTTCAGTCTTTTCGTCTATAACTGCTATCGCCATGCTCCCATTCCCCTCCTTTTAGGACATCTCGTCCCGTTTCAAGACAGTCGAAATGGCCTTGGCCAATGTCTCTGTGTCATGTTCCGTCGCCTTGCTGGCATTGCCGGAAGAAGCTGAAGCCGGGGAGGATAAGGAAGACGAACCAGCCTCAGAAGCCCCAGCTTCTCCTATATCAACATCCGCAACATAGTTGTCATCTTCACCAAAGCCCCCTATGTCAGGAAGGGCATCAAGCTCCACATTGCCAGAAGAAGACTTTTTGGGAGCTGCGCCGGACGGCTTTTCCGCCGTAGACGCTGCCGCAGGAGCCGAAGACGGCTTGGAAGACTCGGATGCAGAAACCGGCTTGCCCAAGCTGACGGGCGTAAAAGAAGCCTTTTGATCCCCTGACGGGGCTGCCTGCTTCGCCTCGCCCGCAGGCGCAGCAGGCCCCGAAGACGCCGCCGGCCCTTCAAACAGGGACGGCCTGTCCCCCTTTGACTCCGCCGCAAAAAGAACATCGTTCTTCCTCAAGTCCATGGTATCGGCATCGGAAAGCTTGGCCCTGTTGCGGTCCACTGCAAAGGACAGCCCCCTTCCATCATCGCTCAAATCAGCATCGTCTATCGTTATATCCACCTTGTTGCCAAGATTTTTATCAGCTTTTGATGCATCGCCCGAAAGCTCGGCAACTTCCTCCTCTTCCCCGAGGAACCTTCCCCAGACGAAATCTATGACAAAGGCAAGGATTGCGAACACCACAGCAAAAGCAAGGCCTTTCAGCAAGGATGTACCGAAGTGATGGGTCACCAATATGCTTATAAAAAAAGAAAGGGCAAATCCAGCAACTGCGGGATAGGCTAAATTTTTTACTTTAGGCATACAATATTCTCCTCAAAACCTCGTCCTTCTATCGTAAGGTAAAAATTCCTTAAGGTCAAGTTCAACTTGCCCATTTACCGTTTTTTTTTGCCCTTGACGAACTTCTGCAGGAAGGTGGAAACGCCGGAGTTGTCCACGTCGTCGTCCCGCTCTATCCTGCTGACCAGGTGCGTTATGCAGGAGGCCGGCTTTGAAGTCGGATTC
This sequence comes from Treponema sp., assembly GCA_024690865.1. Classification (GTDB taxonomy): domain Bacteria; phylum Spirochaetota; class Spirochaetia; order Treponematales; family Treponemataceae; genus Treponema_D. Next base: position 38,517 of record JAILON010000029.1, read on the forward strand.
ACGATCATGAAGGGCTTCTGCCTGATGACCGAGGCCTGGACCACCGGGTCGTCATAAATAAAACCGATGTAGTCCACCTTGAAATTCAAAAACTGTCCTACAATCGTGATGATGCGGTCGGAAATCCGCTTGCCTTCCTCAGCCGAGTGGACCCGGTTGACCAGAAGGCGCAGGTTCAGCTCCCTGTCCGCCAGCTCTGTCGTTATTATCTTTATTGTGCCGTATGCATCGGTTATCGCAGTCGGCTCAGGAGTAGTAACGATGTACACCTCGTCGGCAGCAGCGACAAACTGGAGCACGTTGTTGGCAATTCCAGCTCCCGTGTCCAGGATTATGATGTCCGCATTGGACAGGGAGGCAAATTCCTTTGCAAAGGCATCCAAATCTTCCTTGGAGAGGTTGGCCAGCTTGGAAAAACCGTTGGCCCCCGCGATGAATTTGATGCCGAATTCGGTATCCAAGACGATCTCGCTCATCTTTTTCTGCCGGTTTATCACCTGCATCAGGTTGTATTGGGGGACTATATTCAGGAGGACGTTCACGTTGGCCATACCCATGTCGGCGTCAATCAGAATGACGGACTTGCCCTGCTTTGCGAAGGCAATGGCCATGTTTATCGCAATGTTGGTCTTGCCCACACCGCCCTTGCCGCTCGTTATAGCTATTATCCTCGTCTTGTGGACATCACTCTTGCCCATCATCATGCGAAGTTCACTCAACTGTTCTTCCATATTATACAACCCTCAAACTAGATTCTCAATCTCCAAGACTGCCGGCGGCAGAGGACTCCCCCTGGCCAAACTTCCGCTCCAAATGCCCTCTATCTACGTCAAAACCGTCCAAGTTCCTCACGAAATAGACAGGATCAGCCCGCTTCAAGGTATGCAGGACTTCCTGCCCAACAGTAATCCATGAGACAGCCTTCCGCTTCTCATGCAGGACGCTCAAGACGTTGCCGTAGGTGGAAGTCTCGTCACACTTGGTGACGATAACACTCCTGAAGCCGAACGGCTCGTAATTCTTGAATATCTTGTCCAGATCACGCCCCTTCGTAGTGGCAGAAACCGCCAAGTATATGTCGGCCTTCAAGTTCCGCACGTCCAGCATATCCTGAAGCCGCGATATGTGGTCGTAGTCATTGGGACTGAAACCACTTGTATCTATAAATACGAAGTCACCCTTCGCCTTTGCCCCTATATATATTCCCAGAAGATTCTCAAGGTCTTCCTTGGAATCAACTTTATCCACATTCACCCCCAGTACATCGGCATAGCGATCAAGCTGCTCCTTGGCCGCCACACGGACGCTGTCGGTCGTAATCATGTGGATGATCGGATCCCGATCCTTGCCTTTCTTCGCCGACATCTTTATTTCAGCAGCCATCTTGGCAATCGTCGTAGTCTTGCCGATTCCCGTAGGGCCAACCACTATGATGACATGGGGCTTTTTCTTGCCGGGAAAACGGGGGGCGACGGAAACATCCTCCCCTATCCAATCGGCAACCTGCGAAAGGACCAGCTGCTCGTCATCCAGCTCCTCCAGCTTGAACTCGCCCCGAATCCTATCCTTTATCTCTTCTATGTAGGACTTGGAAAACTCGTTCTGCTCCAAAAGGGAAGCAACCTTCAAAACCGTCTCGTGCTCATCCTTGACAGAGCTGCTTTCGCTTACCTTGGAAAGCAGGGCCGCCATATCGTCCAGCTTCTTGGACATGGCATTGATGCTGAGCTGGGTGATCTTGTCCGAACCTCCCAGACTGTCCAGAAGCATCTTCCTGCTGGCGGCAAAATCATCGGCTGCCCCAGCCTGCTGTCCAAGTGGAGCAGGGGAACGGGCAGGATAGCCCTGCGCCAGCGGTGCGGAAGAACGTCCGTCCGTCTGAAAGCGGCCAGTTCCCGCCTGGGGATAGGAACTTGGAAGGGAGGTCCGAACAGCAGCCTGCTGTACCGGAGGCTTGGGAGAATGAAGCGGGGGCATCCTCGCCTCCCTCTTTTCACCCGCAGGAAGGTCGTCAAACTCGTTGTTTTTGACTACATACTGGACCCGATAGACCTCATGCTCATTGAAGTGGAGGAAACCAGACTTGATGACGGCCTTGTAGTCAAGGATTTCATAGTCCGTACCATATTTCTTATACAGCTCCTCGCGGACATCCTCAAGGCTGTTTCCTTCAACCGTCCGGGGCATCAGATTCTTACTGTACATCTATGTCCCCCAGGGTTTCCACCTTTATCTCTCCACCGGCAGCCATAATCTCGCTAATGGAAAGGACCACCAGGCCCGGAATCTCCCTATCCGTGGAAGACTTCACCAGCTGCCTCACCTCATCCACGCAGAGGACAACGGGCAGGTAGTTGCGGTCGCGCACGGCCGCAATCGACGCGCTCATGGCATTGATGTAGCTCCTGCCGTCGACGGGATCAAACGCGACGGAGGGCTTCTGCCCCGGCTGCTCCATGCGGTGCTCCAGAATCTTCTGGGAAAGCCCCTGCGACAGGCGCAGGACGTGGAGCGTCTTGTTCTCGTCCGTATATTGGAGGCAAATCTGGGCCCCCAGGGCCTGCCGTACCTTTTCAGTCAGGAACCAGGGATCCTTCGTAATCGGAGCGAAGTTTGCCATCGTCTCAAGGATCGTAACCATGTTGCGTATGCTGACCTGCTCCTCAAGCAGGTTCTTGAGGACGGCCTCGATCTCTCCGTAAGAGAACTTGTGCTCGCCAGAAAGGACTTCGTCCACGATGACGGAGTTGGACTCCTTGATTTTTCCAATTATCGTGCTTACCGTCTGCCGTGTCAGTATGTCGGCCGCATGGCGTTTGATTATCTCGGTCAGATGGGTCGCGATGATCGTCGGCGGGTCGATGACCGCATAGCCGGCCTTCTCCGCCTCTACCCGCTTCTCCTCGGGAATCCAGACCGCCTCCATGCCGAACGCCGGGTCATGGGTCTTCTCACCGGCAAGCTCCCTGTCCTTGGGCACATTGCCCGTGTTCAGGCACATGTAGTAGCCCAGCTTGAGCTTGGCCCTGCCAACCTCGATTCCACGGATTTTGAAGGTGTACTCCTCCGGGTCTATCGACATGCTGTCGCGGATGCGGATGGGCGGCACGACGAGGCCCAGGTCCAGCGCCTCCTCGCGGCGAATTCTCGTAACGCGCTCCAGAAGCTCCGCCCCCTTCTCCCTGTCCACGAGGGGAACGAGCGTATAGCCCAAGTCAAGCGACAGCTCGGGCAAATCGACGACGGGAGAGACGTCTCCCCCACCGGCCTTCTTGCCCCCCGCGGCACCAGAAACCGTTCCACCCATCGCGGCGGCACGCTTCTTTTTCTCCTCCTCCTTCTCCAGGTTGCCGCGTATCCGCCAGCCTGCGAAAATGAAGAGCGCTCCAATCGGGATGAGGACGACAGCCGACCCGTTGTGGAATGCAGCCCCCATCACGACCAGGGCCGCTCCGACTATCATATAGACCGTGCCGGACACGGTGAAGTTCTTCTTGAGCTGCTCGCCGACGACTTCTTCGGAACTTCCTCCCGTCACGAGGATACCGGTGGCAAACGAGAGCATCAGGGACGGAAGCTGGGAAATGAGTCCGTCGCCGATCGTCAGGTGGGCATAGCTTTCCAACGCCTCCTGGAAGGGCATGCCTCCAAGCACCATGCCCGTTATGAATCCACCGATGAGGTTCAAGGCAGTGATGAAGATTCCCGCCTTGACGTTTCCCGAGACGAACTTGGAGGCACCGTCCATCGCAGAGTAGAAGTCGATCTCCTGGCGGATAAGGGCCTTCTTGCGGGAGGCCTCCTCCTCGGTGATGACCCCGGCGTTCATCTCGTTCTGGACGTCGAACATCTTGTTGTTCATGGCGTCCAAGGTGAAGCGGGCCGTAACCTCGGAAACGCGGGTCGCTCCCTTGGTGACGACGAGGACCTGCACGACGATGATGATGATGAAGATGATGAAGCCCACCAGCTCGCTGTTGCCCGTCGCGATGTTGGCAAAGGACTTGACCATCTCGCTCTGGCTGTCCATCATCCTGCCGTGGGCATTGGCCCCGGTAAGGATGAGGCGGGTCGATGAAATGTTTATCGCAAGCCCGAAAAGGGTTACAAGCAGGATAAGCCGGGGGAAGGACGTAAAGTCCGCTGCCCGCTTGGTATAGATGACGGTCAGCAGTATCGTCAGAGAAAATGCGATGTTGACGACCATCGCCAGGTCTATCAGTCCCTTCGGCAAGGGAATGAACATCATCAGAACGGTTATGACGACCGCAACAGCGACCATGCTGTTCTGAGATGAAAGCAACGAATTCAGAAAATTGTTCCGCCTCTCAGGCATTTATTCCCACCCACCTGTCATTTTTGTTTATTTATATATCCTATATGGGCATATACCGTAGCGATGGCCTTAATATATGCCTCTGGGATTATATCACCAATTTTAGTTTCTGTATAGAGACCACGGGCCAGGGGCCTGTTCTCCACGATGGGAACGTCAGCCTCCTTTGCTATCCGGCGCATGTTCAACGCAGTCAGGTCTTCGCCCTTGGCCGTCACCTTGGGAGCATCGTCCACGTTCCGCTTCCACTCCAAGGCGACCGCAAAGTGCGTCGGGTTCGTTATGAGCACGTCGGCCTCCCGCACGGCCTTGGGCATGTTGTGGGCCAGCATCTCCCTCTGGGCGTTCTCCAGACGGCTTTTCACCTCCGGATCACCTTCCTGCTCCTTGAATTCCTCCTTGACCTCCTGCTTGGTCATCTTCATGTTCTCCATGAACTGCCGTTTCTGAACCAGGTAGTCAACGATTCCTATGGCAAGGAGGAACACGGCGCTTATCAGGAGCATCTTCAGGGCCATCCGGGCCACGTGTCCCATGGCAAGCTCCAGCGAGCCCGTCAAGGACAGGGAAAGCAGGCGCTCCAAATCCCCCCGTATCACCAAAAAATTGACAAATGCGATGACGATGACCTTGAGCATGGACTTGACTATATTGAAGCCCCCCTCCAGGGAGAACATCGTACGCTTGAGGTACTGGCCAAAGTGGGGAACCAGCTTGTCGAACTTCGGCATTATCAACTTGGGCGCGTACAGGAATCCCTTGTTTTGGACAAGATTGGAGACAATGCCCATCACCATGCCCAGTATTCCAAATGGAAGGACCATCCGGACGAAATACCGGGCGAAGACATAAGCGGCCTCGTAATTTGTAAGCTCTATATTGAAGATGTTGGAATAGAAATAGACAAAGCAGTTCTTAAAACTGCGAAGCATCCAGGAGCCCAAAAAAGTAAGCAGGAATATCTGGAAGAGGTAGATGAGCGTGGAATTCAGCTCCTGGCTTTTCGGAACGCGACCTTCCTCGTCCCTGGCTTTTCGGAGCTTGTATTCTGACGGTTCCTCGGTCTTGCCCTCCTCCTCGGCGGCAAACCACTGCAGGTCTATCTGACTCATTGTCCGCCCCCTATCTGGTAGCCTACCTGGGCAAACAGGGCCTGCAGGTCTTGGAACGCGTGCCTGAAACTGGCCACGAAGAACTGTATCAAATGGGGCATCAGGAACGAGAGGATGAAGAAACTCGTCAGCATGAGGATGGGAAAGCCTTCGGCCAGCAGGTTCATCTGCGGGGCGGCCTTGGACAGGATTCCCATCGTCACGTTCACAAGGAACAGGGTCGCAACAATCGGAAGCGATATAAGCAGGGCATTGTAGAACAGCGTCGTCAGCCCCCCCATCATGAAGGTCGCCAGGCGGTCCGTATGCTCCAGCACGGAAAAGACGTTCAGGCTCTTGAAGCTTGCATCCAGCCCATGGACGAACAGGCTTTGGAAATAACCGTTCTCCAAAAAGACCAGCACCGCAACGAAGTTCAGGAATTCTCCCATGAGGGGGTTTTCGACCTCGCTCATCGAATCATACACCGAGCTGGCCGCAAAGCCCATTTGGAAAGCAAAAAACTGGCCCGCCGTGCTGAACGCAGCGAAAATGACATTGACATAGAAGCCTATGATGACACCTATCAGGGCCTCCCCAACCAGGAGAAGGATGTACTCCAACGAAAAATTGCCATCCAGGGACAGGTAGCTCATGTAGGGGGCAAACAGGCCCTCCCTGAGCGAAAGCTGGGGAAATTCAAAGCTAGCCAGATAAAAGGCAAGCGCGACCTTGGGCAGGCGCGACACAGTCTTGGAAGAGAAAAGGGGAAGGCTCATAATAAGGGCAAAACACCGCGCCGCCACCAGAAGGAACAGGGGCGCGCTCCCTACGATTTTCTCAAGCATAAGCTACCGCATCTCCACTCCTACATTTTTCCGATCTGGCTGAAGAGCCTCATCGTATAGGCCGAAAGCTCCGTAAACATGAAGCCGCCCAGAAGGGCAAGGACCAGAAGTATGGTCACAAGCTTGGGCAGGAAGGTCAGCGTGGACTCCTGTATAGAGGTCGTGGCTTGGAAAATCGCTATCAGAAGGCCTATGATCAAGGCACCGCCCAGGACGGGGGCGCACAGCAGGAAAACCTGCAGGATGCCCTCCCTCATAAGGCCCGCTATTTCAGTTATGGACATATCCTCACCTCCATTCTACATGACGCCTACATGACGCTGTTGAACAGCTGGGACGTCAACAGCCCCCAGCCGTCCACAAGGACGAAGAGCATCAGCTTGAAAGGCATTGAAATCTGTACCGGAGGCAACATCATCATACCCATGCTCATCAGTATGCTCGCCACGACCATATCTATAACGATAAAGGGAATGTACAGCAGGACCCCGATCTTGAAGGCGACGGTCAACTCATGCAGGATATATGAAGGAATTATGATGCTCATAGGCACTTCATCCAAATTCCTCGGCTGCTCCATCCTCGCCATCTTCATGAAGTTGCCCACATACGACTCATAGGCGGGCCTGCCCCCCATGTTTTCGTCCATCTGACTGAACATCCACAGCTTTATGGGCTTCTCCGCCCTTCCGTATGCCTCGGTCAGCGTTATTTCATTGTCCGACAGAGGTTTGAAAGCATCAGTGTAGAGCTTCTGGAAAGTCGGCCTCATGCAGAATATCGCCATGAACAAGGCAATTCCGTTCAAGACGGCCGTGGGAGGCACCTGCTGCAGGGACAGGGCCCGCTTTATGAAGTCCAGCACAATCGAGAAGCGCAGGAAGCAGGTGCACAGGAGCATGATGCTCGGTGCAAGCGTCAATATCGAAAGCAGGAGCAGCAGCTCTATGCTGAACGCGACCTGATGACCGTCCTGGGGTGCCGAAGCAGAAAAACTGATGTTGGGAAAATCTATTCCCGTCAGGCCTTCGGACATCTCGCTCGTTCCCTGGGTCGATCCTTCCGGGAAGCCCCCGTTTCCGGCAGACTGCGGACACACAGGCATGATGCAAAGCAAGCAGAGTATGCAGGCCAAGACAAGGCGACAGCTTACTAGTTTCTTCATATTTCCCCCTCACTGCTCAGCCTGCTGGCCTGCTGGTGAAGCCCATCCAAAAGCTCCCTGCTCCGTTCGGACGACATGGAATCCGCAGCCGCACCCGTGGACGCTTTCGGGGAACGCGACATGAAGAGGTCCAGGACATCGGAGAAGGAGCGAGGCTTGCTCGTCCTGTTCTGCTTGTCAGACCAGAGGTTCATCGCGTTGACCAGTTCCTTGTCCTCCACCTCCCCTATCAGGTTCACGCCGGCATCGCTGACGCCAAGGATATAGGCTTTGTCCAAGAGGGTGACGATCTGCACGCTCTTGTTCATTCCCAAGGAGACTCCAGACACATGGCGCAGGAAAGTATCGTCGCCATCCACAGGGACGGACAGTCCCGCAGCCTTCTTTATATAGCGGAATATCAAGATGATCACGAGGACGACCAAAGCCAAGACGAGGAGCATCTTGACATAGGAGCCGACCCCTAGGGAAGGAGATGCCGCCACCGCTCCACCACCGGCAGCTGAAGAGGCATTCCCCCATGAAGAGAAATCTATGTCGCCTTCGCTAAATGCGCCAACATCCTCAGACACAGCAGAAACGCTCTGTCCAGAGTCCCCATTTGAAGGACCACCGGCCTGAGCGCTTACTGCCAGAGGAAGGAAAATCATGGTAGCAACCCCTATTAAAGCTGCCATAACTTTTTTTGAGTAAATCGTATGTTCCCCCACCCATAAGAACATCCGCCCGGCAATCCCACTTGACCGGACGGCATGCAACCTACATCTGGCTGGTGACGTGCTCGATCGCCGGAAGAATCTCCGTGACGCGGACACCGAAGTTCTCGTCGATGACGACAACTTCACCCTTAGCTATAGGTTTATGGTTTACCAAAATATCTACCGGCTCTCCGGCAAGTTTGTCAAGTTCGATGATCGTTCCCTCGCCCATACCGAGGATTTCCTTTATGGTTTTCTTTGTACGGCCAAGCTCGACCGTCATCTCCATAAAGACATCCATGATAAGGCCAATGTTGCCCTGCTCCGTACTGCCTCCAGCTTGCTGCAGGTTCGGGAAAGCAAGGGACTGAACATTTGGCGGCGTTGACAGCGGTTGCATTCCAGCCATATTCACTCCCATAAGGGGCTGCTGCATCATCGGCTGCCCCATCATTATATTTGGATTCATAGCAGGCGAACCCATCGCCTGCCCAGCTGTAGGCATAGCCATAGCCGAAGCCGCATCGGGAGCAGGCGCAACACCCCCTCCCAAAGCCCGAGCCATTCCATCCGCGACGGAAGAGCTTACAGCTTCCCACATATCGTATGTCGTCCCATCAATAGTGACAGGATATGTGAACAAAACAAACTGGTTCTGCGGCATCCGCACCATTGCCTTGGGCTGGTTGACCGCCTCAGGGCTGTTGGTGGCAAGGCCGGGCAAATTTCCACCCGCGCTCAGGGCCGTAATCTCCGCACCGGAATGGTTGGAGACAACCTCGGAGATGACGGAGAGGGCCATGTCGTCCAGCTCCGCACTGTCCTCCTTGTTAATCAATGAAACCAACTTCTGCGCAAACTCAGGAGCAAGTAGGAAAAGGTGGTCGCCGGAAAGTCCCGTGGAAAAATCCAACATGACGGCAACGACGGTCTCCGGTATCTTGGCCAGAAGCTGATCGCGGCCGACCGTCTCAACAGACGGATCCTCGCACTGGATTTCGGTTCCCGTCATCGTGCCGAGGTTGGCGGCAAGCTTATCCTTTATGCCTCCGGCGAAGTTCTTCAGCGTCGGCTCGTCTATCGCAATCTGGGGATCCGCCTTCGTAGAACCGCTCGCGCTCAAGCCGCCAGTGTCAACTCCAGAAAGCAGGGCATCAATTTCAGCCTGTGATATAGATCCTTCACTCATATAGATTCTTCTCCTTCATTGGCGGTTGACAACTCTTCAAAGTCATCCTTGTCATCTTCCTCAATCTTGCCTATGACCTGAATGGCCATCTTCTTTCCAACCACACCAGGCTGGCAGAAGAACTTCTTCTTGTTTCCTATCGCAAGGGTCAGAGGATCCGTTATCTTCGTATTGACCAATCTGACGACATCGCCGACCCGCAGGCCAACGACATCCCGTATGGGAACATTCAAAGAGCCGATTTCGGCAACAAGCGCCATCTCGACATCTGAAATCTTCTCCTTCAACGTACCCAGATACTGGGTCGTCGAACTGCGGCGCACGGAACTGAACCAGAACTGCGACGAAAGCTTGGAGACAATCGGCTCTATCGTGAGGTAGGGAATACAGATGTTCATCATTCCCGCCTCATCGCCAATCTTTATCTCAAGCGTCACAAGGATAACCATTTCGGTCGGAGGCACGATCTGGGCAAACTGGGGGTTCGTCTCGATCTGCTGAAGCCTCGGCCTGAGGTCTATAACCTGGGTCCACGACTCGCGCATGTTCGCAAGGATGCGGACAATGATTCCTTCCATGACGGACTGCTCTATGTCCGTCAAGTCACGGTTCACCTTTCCGCCCGTATCGCCGGAGCCACCGAAGAGGCGGTCAATCATTATGAACGTAATCTCAGGGGCAATCTCCAAGACAGCGTTTCCCTTCAAAGGATCCATATTGATGACAGCCAAGGTTGTCGGCGTAGGTATGGACCGGATGAACTCCTCATAGGTGAGCTGATCAACCGAAGCCACATGCACGTGAACCAAGGTGCGCAACTGCGCGGAAAGGCTCGTCGTGGTAAGGCGAGCGAAGGTTTCGTGCATGTTGGAGACAGTACGAATCTGCTCCTTGGAGAACTTGTCCGGACGGCGGAAGTCGTATATCTTTATGCGACGAGTGTCGCTGACCGGCTTAAAGTCGTCCGACTCGCTCTCGCCCGAGCTTATGGCTTGGAGAAGCTGGTCTATTTCATCCTGTGACAGAACTTCATTCATGTCTTATTCCACCCTATTTTATCCCAATAACTTCAAATAATAAGTTATGTTCTACTTACTGTGAAACCACATCCTTCGCCGTAAACATGACAGAGCGAATCTTGGAATTGCTCAAGATGTTGTCATTGATTCCTTCGCGAATCTCGATCTTTATCTCGTCCTCGCGTCCAGGCCCAAGCTCTTCCGCAGTCTTGGAGGAGAAGTAACGGCGCAAGTAGTCGATGATCTCAATACGCCTCGCCGTAATCTCGGAAGAAGCCTGCTTGTCATCCTTCTTGTAGCCCAAGACGACCTGGACCGAAACGCTTGAAGCAATCGGATCCGACGTCTGCGTCCTCACCTGGTCAAGGGACGTATACCACTCCAACTCCTCGCGCTGGGTCGTATACTCCTCGCTGATCGGAATCGCAGTGTTGGAGCTGCTGCTCTTCGTCATCAGCTTGACGGCTATAAAGACGACCGTTATTATAAAGATGACGGCCGCAAGCGCAATCAAAATCCACTTAAGGAGCGCAGGGAAAGCTCCCTTGAGCCCGCCCTTCTTCGCAGGGGCCTCTCCGCCACCACCGAGATCGTCGCCCAAGTCTGCTGCTGCGTTATCATCTGCCATATCATCCTCCCAAAAGAAAAACTCTAATCTTCTATTTTACCTTATCGGCAAATAAATTTTCAATCTATAGACAATCCGTCATGGCAATCATTAAAAATGCCTTAGAAATGCCCCTCGTCCAATATTATTATGTCAACACGGCGGTTGTAGGCCCTGCCCTCCTCCGTGTCGTTCGTAAACTTGGGCCTCGTGTCGGCATATCCGGCAATTGAAAACTTGCCCTCGTCAACCCCAAAGTCCGACAGGTAGTGGAGCACGTTGGCGGCTCTGGTCGCGGACAGCTCCCAGTTGCTCGTAAACTCGCTGCCGAGAGGGACGGGAGTATTGTCCGTATGCCCCTCTATCCGGTAGCGCAGGTCCTTGACCTTGTCTTCGTTGAAAAACTGGGAAAGGCGTATCAAGGTCTCCCTCGTCTCGTCTATGTTCAGATCCGCACTTCCTTGATCAAAGAAGGCATCGGATATCAGCGATATGACGATTCCCCGCTCATCGCTCGTCACCGTAACCTTGGTGGATTTGATGTCGGGCTGGAAAATACTAATGGCCTTCTTCATCGTAGGCCCAAGGTGGCTACCTTTTTCCAGAGAAGGAAGGGAAGAGATGACGTTTCCCATGTCCGCCAGCCGGCCTTGGCTCAAGGAAATTCCACCGCCTGCATTGTTGTTCTGTATGGACGCAGAAAGGGCCGCCATCTGGACGGCATCCGTCTCCGTCGGATCGTACAGAGCAACGAAGAAGCAGAGCATGAGCGTAATCATGTCTCCATAGGTTCCCTGCCAGGCTGTGGACGGCTTTTCTGGATCCTTTTTCTGTTTCTTTGCCATGCTTAAGCCCCTGCCTTAGTCTTTCAGGACGTTGGCCTCGACCGTCTTACGGGTCTTCGGATCAAGGTAGGTGAGCAGCTTCTGCGCAAGGACGCGGGGGTTGTCTCCGCCCTGAATTGAAAGGATTCCCTCTATGACCATCTCCTTGGAGTTCATCTCGTTGGCATTCTGGGCGATCAGCTTCTGGGACATAGGTCCAAACAACCAGTTAGCAAGCCACGCACCGTACAGGGTCGTAATAAGGGCCGTAGCCATGTTGGGTCCCAGAGAGCTCTTGTCCTCCAGGTTGCGCAACATTCCTATAAGACCGATAACCGTACCCATCATTCCGAATCCAGGACCGAATCCTGCCCACTGGATCATCAAGTTGATATACTTCATGTGGCGGGCCTCTGTCTGGGCCATCTCGCTTTCAAGAATCGCACGGATGACGTTTCCATCGGAACCGTCGACCATCAGGCGCAAACCTTCCTTCAAGAAGGGGTCGTCCAGATCATCAAGTCCTTCCTCAAGTGCAAGGATTCCCTCGCGGCGGGCCTTCTCGCTCAGGGAGACCATGTTCTCGACAATGGCAGCCTCTCCGAAGTCAAAGACCTTGAAGGTACGTCCGACGATTTTGAACAGCTGCAGGATGTCCGCCATAGGGGCACAAATCCACAGGGAGAAGTAGGAACCTCCCACCGTAACGAAAACCGAAGGAATATCAATAATGTTCATGACGGAGCTTCCGCCCGAAATAACTCCGAGGAAGATTGCGGCCGCACCGCCAAGCAAACCGATTAATGTCGCTATATCCATAATGAAGAAGGAGCCTCCCACTATTCCGTTTTTTTTATTGTCGGTAAATTCTTCTTAAATTCTAAACGAAAGTTATAATTTCCAAGTTATAATTCTTGGTTTATGCCTATCTTTCGCCTGTATGCAACTATCCGCTCTATCACTTCCTCAGGACTTTCCCTCACCACGACCTTCTTGCCGGAAAGCATCGTCAGCGTCAAGTCCGGGGTTTGTTCCATATATTCGACCTGGTGTGGATTTATCCAGTACCGTTTCCCGTCCAAGCGTGTCACTTCAACCATAATACTATATAATGAACTATAAATCGGCTGCCGTCAAGAGCTTTTGACCGAAAAACCCACTCACATAAAGGACTTTATCCCCCGGCAGATTTTCAAGCCATACTCCTCCATATTGTAGGAAAAACCGGCAGTCGCCCACTGAACAATCTGACCAATGAACTCACACTTGAGGATTTCCACAACGGCATCGCTCTGGACAGGCGAAAGCCGCTGCTCGCCCCCGATCATCCCCACGAGCCAAGATGCAACCTTTCCGCAAAACACGTCAAAATAGCCCATGTACAGGCCGCGCCGGGAGGAGGCGAATACGGCGGAAACCAAGGTCCGGTTCTCCTCCAAGCAGGAATAGAAACGCTCCAAGGCATCGGACAGGGACATATCGGCCCCTCCCCCGCCCAAAAGACCTTCGGCCCGTTCCAAGAACATCGACTCCAGCAGGGAAGGGATGTCTTGAAAATGATAATAAAAGGTATTCCTGTTTATGCAGCAGCCGGCCGCTATGTCGCCCACCGTGATCTTTTCCAAGCCCTTCTCCGCAAGCAGGGCCAAAAAAGTCCGCTCGATCTCCCGTCTGGTCAAGTTTTCCATGATAAAACGATTATAGCAGAGGAAAAATCTTTAGTCAAATAACAAGAAATGCCCAAAAGTCAGACAAAACCCCACAAAACGCCTATTCTCTTTGTCCGCAGAAAAAGCTACTCTCTGCCGGAGAGGTATGCAATGAGACCAGTAAAGATTCTGACCGACTCCTGCTCGGACTTAAGCCGGGACCTGAGGGAAAAGTACGACATCGACTACGCGAGGATGAAGACCGTCTACGACGGGAAGGAGCAGTGGGCAAGCCTTGACTTTGAATACTACACGCCCAAGCAGCTCTACGACATATTAAGGAAGGGCAACAGGATCCTCACGACCCAGGTTCCGCCGGACGAGTTCTCAAGAATCTTCACCGAATACTTGGACAAGGGCTTTGACATCGTATATGTCGGCTGTTCGCTCAAGCAGTCCGGTTCCGTCAACACAGGAGCCGTCGTCGCCAGGACCCTGCTCGAGTCCCACCCCGACGCGAACATCTTCTGCATCGACTCCATGAATGCCTGTATCGGAGAGGGAATGCTCGCAATCAAGGGAGCAGCCTACCGCGCCCAGGGCTTGGGCGCAAAGGAAATTTACGACAGGCTGGTAGCCGAACGCAAACACATCAACCAGTACGTGACGGTGCATTCACTGGACTACATGAAGCGGGCCGGCAGGGTCAAGGCTTCCGCTGCATTTTTCGGCAACCTGCTCGGGGTCAAGCCCATCCTCATAGCGGATGCAACAGGTGCCCAAGCAGCCTTCAAAAAGGTCAAAGGCAGGATGAACTCCTTCCACGAAATCGTCAGCATGCTTAAAGAAAGCATCATAGATGCCGAAAACCAAACCGTCTACCTGTGCCACGCCGACTGCGAGCAGGAGGAAGTGGATACGCTCGTGCAGCTCGTCAAGAGCGAAATAAACTGCAAGGACGTGCACGTCAGCTACATCGGCCCGATTATCGGGGCCTCCATCGGTCCCGATGCCATAGGCATCTGGGCATACGGAAAAGAAGTGACGTTCGAAGGGTAAATCAAGGGGAATGGAAATGGCCAGCAACGTGCTAGACGGAAAAGACCTCATCAAATTCATCACGGCAGGAGCAGCAAACCTGAGGGAACACGCCCAGATCGTCAACGACCTGAATGTATTCCCCATCCCGGACGGAGACACGGGCGAGAACATGAGCCTGACGATTGAAGGAGGAATCGGAGCCTTCGGCGGTGCTGGCGAAGGTGCCATCGGAGACTCAATCGGCGAAGCCTCCTCAAAAATAGCCTCGGGCATGTTGATGAATGCACGGGGCAACTCCGGGGTCATCCTCTCCCAGCTTTTCGCCGGAATCGCGGATAGACTCAAGGACAAGAAAACTGCCAGCGTGATAGACCTGGCGGACGCGCTCAAGATGGGCGTTGACAGGGCATACAAGGCGGTCGTCAATCCAACGGAAGGCACCATACTGACGGTTGCAAGGGAGACCAGCGATTTCGTCTATTCCCGGGTGAACGACGAGTCAAGCGGCAGTTCCCTTATGGACGACACGCTCAAGGAGATGCGGGACTCACTGGACCGCACGCCAGAGCTCCTTTCCGTCCTCAAGGAGGCGGGGGTCGTGGACTCGGGGGGAGCAGGCCTCTACTATATCGTGGAAGGAATCTACCGGACCCTCCGGGGAGAAGGCACGACGGGGGAAGCGTACACCGCGGCCCCGACGCAGAAGAAGCTGGACTTCGGCAAGTTTACGGAATTCGACGTCATGAAATACGGCTACTGCACGGAATTCCTGCTCCGCCTGCAGACCTCCAAGATAGAGCTTTCCAGCTTCAAGATTGACAAGCTGATAAGCTTCCTGACCACGGTCGGGGATTCCATCGTCGCATTCCAGAACGGGACCATCGTCAAGGTCCACGTCCATACGATGACGCCCGGCATGGTGCTGGACTACTGCCAGAAATACGGCGAGTTCCTCACGATAAAGATTGAAAACATGACGCTTGAACACAACGAGTCCACGGTGACCAACAACTTCATGGCGCATGGTGAAATCGTCAAGGCGGAAAAACAGGCGAAACGCAAGAAGTACGCCACCATCGCCGTCGCAAACGGCGGGGGCATCCAGAAGACCTTCCGGGACTTGGGGGCAGACTTCGTCATAGACGGCGGGCAGACGAAAAACCCCTCCTCCGAAGACTTCATACGGGCGTTCGACACGGTCAATGCCGATACGATTTTCGTCCTCCCGAACAACTCAAACATCATCCTTGCGGCCCGGCAGGCTGCGGAACTGTACGAAAAGTCCGACGTCCGGGTCATAGACAGCAAGACCATCGGGGACGGCTATGCGGCACTGACGATGCTCTCCTACGACAGCGCGGACAGCGAGAAAATCGTACAGAACTTCACGGAAGCCATGGAGGGAGTCCAGACGGGCGAGGTTTCCATCGCCGTCAGGGACGCAAAGATTGGCGGCATGGAAATCCACTGCGGGGACTACATCGGCTTCTGTGGAAAGAGCATGCTCAGCTGCGACAGGGAGCGGATAGAGACGGCACGGAAGCTCGCCGATTCGCTCAAGGCAGGAGAGCACGAATTCATGATAGTGATATACGGAAAGTCCGTCGGCACAGAGGAACGGGAGGACTTCCACACGTCCATCACGAAAAGCTACCCCAAGCTGGAGCTGTACGAGATAGACGGGGGACAGGACATCTACGACTACCTCCTGATACTGCAATAAACGGTCATTATATGGAACGAATCATTCCCACCTGCATCATCTGCGCCCTTGCGGCATACCTCATATCGGGGCTGAACCCCGCAATAGTCCTCTCCCGCCTCCTCTACCACGAGGACATACGGGACAAGGGCAGCGGAAACCCCGGCTTCACGAACTTCAACAGGGTCTACGGAAAAACAGCCTGGCTGGTGTTCATCCTGGACGTGGGCAAGGGCGTGCTCCTCTGCCTGGCCGGAGCAATCCTGTTCCAGCGGCAGGGCCTGCCCTTCCAACTGGGAGCCTCCTTCACGGGCTTCTTCGCCATGCTCGGCCACTGCTACCCCGTCTGGTACCGCTTCAAGGGTGGCAAGGCCTTTCTGGTCGCAGTCGCCGCAATCTTCCTGATGGACTGGCGGATCGGCCTCATAGCGGCCGCCATCCTCTGCGCCATCCTCTTCACGGTGAAATACATGTCCCTGGCGACCATGCTGGCGGCGGCGGCCTGCCCTCCCCTCCTTTTCTTCTTTGGCTACGAGTCCGTCTGGGTACCCGTCATCTGCACGGCATCCGTCCTGCTCCTCATCTTCCGCCACAAGGAGAACATCAAGCGGCTCCTCACGGGAACGGAAACGAAATTCAAGTTCAAGTAACCCCGTCTACAACGCTGGCAGACTGACTGCGGCACTGTGGCAGATTGACTGTGGCACTGTAGCAAAGCGACTGTGGCAATAAGGCAGACCTGCTGCGGCAATAAGGTAGACTGGCCGTGGCAATGTAGCAGACGCCTGTGGCAATGTAGCAGACGCCTGTGGCAATGTAGCAGAGCGACTGTGGCAACATGGCAGAGTGACTGTGGCAATATGGCAGAGCGACTGTGGCAATGTGGCAAAGCGACAGTGGCAACATGGCAGACGTCCTGCGGCATCGTAGAAAACTGCCTGCGGCAACTTGTAATCAAATGGCGTCCCGCTTGTTTAGAAAATATAAGGCCACGCCATTTCCTTGACAAACGGCGGAGAATCATCTACGATTTTAGAGGCTACGGTTTTTATCCTTTATGTTATATTGTAATTAACGGAGGTTTTTATGAAATTCACAAAGAAAATTCTGTCGGTCGCCGTGACCATGCTGCTTTCAATGGCGGCGTTCGCCGAAACCTACTATGTTTCCGTAAAGAGCACAAACCTGAAGGCCAAGCCCTCCGGCTCATCCAAGAACCTTTCAAAAGTGAGCTATGGGGATGCCGTCACCTGGGTAAAGGACGATGGAAACTGGACCTTGGTCTCGTACGGAAAGACGGAAGGCTGGATAAGCACCAATGCGATTACCAAGCGCAAGATCGTCTCTTCGAGCAAGGTGACTACGGATGCAAAGGAGATCGCCCTCGCCGGGAAAGGCTTCGGAGAAGGAATCAACGCCGACAGCGAAGCCAGCAACTATACGGCAGTGAACGCCGTAGAAAAGAACGCCGTAAGCAACAGCGCGAACGAATCCTTCAAGTCCAAAGGCGGGCTCAAGGTAGCCGAGTGATGAAGATGACCATAAGACGGGCGGCCCTGCTGCTCGTCGCCGTCGGAAGCATGACCCTTGCTTCCGGCGAATCGACGGGCAAAGTGACCGGAGGGCTGAAAAGGATCGCCGACAAGATTACGCAAAAAGGACAGGAAATGTCCGACAAGAACCGGGTCAAGATAGACAAGAGCCGTGATGCCATAGCCAAATCCAAGGAAGAGATATCCCCGGAACAGGAGTATTACATAGGCAGGGAAGTTGCCGCCAAAATTCTGAGCAGCAACAGACTCTACCAGAATTCCGCAGCGACGGAATACGTGAACCAGATATGCACCGCCATAACGTCATCGTCCGATATGCCCGACATATTCAACGGTTACCACGTCGGCATCTTGGACAGCAAGGAGATAAATGCGGTCTCTACTCCCGGCGGACACATATTCGTCACGCGGGGACTTCTAGAATGCGCGTCCTCAGAAGACGAGGTTGCGGCCGTCATTGCGCATGAAATAGGGCACATCCAGCTGAAGCATGCGGTAAAATCTATAAAGACCAGCCGCCTGAACGAGGCGACCTTGAGTACGATTGAAGCGGCGGGATCCGTCGTTACGGGAAGTGCCTACCAGGATGGAGTCGGCAGTTCGGTAGACGAGCTGATGACCACGCTCAGCACGACGGGATATTCAAAGACGCAGGAATACGAGGCAGACGCCAAGGCCGCCCACCTGATGGCCGACGCGGGCTACAACCCGGAAGCCCTGCGCACCATGCTGAACGTCCTCAAGGAAAAGGAAAAGACGGAAAAAGGTGGAATGATGAAGACGCATCCCAGCGCCTCCTCCCGCCTCTTCCAAGTCCGCGGGCACATACGGAACGCATGCTACGGCATCAGCAACTTCAACGAGGACAAGCGGGAGGCTCGCTTTGCTTCCGTGAAGGGGGCCCTCTAGGACGGGAGGAGGGCGCTCCTCCACCGGGACAAAAGCTCCAGGGCTTTCAAGGGGGTAAGATTGTCGGGATCCACCGACAGGATTTCATCCAGCACGAGCTCCTCGTCGCTGAACAAGCCGGGAGCGGGAGGAGAAGAGCGTTCCTCGCGCTCCGGCTCCGCCCTGCCGTCGGCGGCAGCGTCCAGAACGGGCCTGTCTTCCGCCTCGGACTGGATCCGCTGGAGAATGGACTCCGCCCGTTCCAAGACGGAATTCGGAAGTCCGGCGAGGCGGGCCACATGGATGCCATAGCTGTTTGCGCTGGCTCCGGCTATGACCTTGCGGAGGAACACGATGTCCGTTCCGTTCTCGCTCACAGCCATGCACAGTTTCTTCATCCGGGGATTTTCCAGCCGGGTAAGCTCATGATAATGGGTTGCGAACAAAGTCTTGCACTTCAGCACATCCAGCAGATACTCGCTTACGGCCCACGCTATGGAAAGCCCGTCCTCCGTGCTGGTTCCACGTCCAACCTCATCCATGATGACGAGGGAATTTTCCGTAGCGGTGCGCAGTATGCGGGCCGTCTCCATCATCTCAACCAGGAATGTAGACTCGCCACGGGCAAGGTTGTCGCTCGCCCCTACCCTGCAGAATATCCTGTCCACCAGCCCCAGGCGCGCGGACGAAGCAGGAACGAAGCTTCCTATTTGGGCCAGGAGCGCGATGAGGGCATTTTGCCTGAGGAAGGTACTCTTTCCCGCCATGTTCGGCCCCGTTATAAGGGCAAAGCTGCTTCCGTCGCTACAAAGCTCCAGATCATTGGGAACGAATTCCCCTGAAGGCAGGTGCCGCTCCACGACGGGATGCCTGCCATCGCGGACTTCAAAGACCTGTCCCCCGTCCATCTCGGGCCTGACCCATGAATTCCTGGCGGCCGACTCCGCCAGGGAAGAAACGCAGTCGGCATAGGCTATCTCGCCCGCCATCTGCCTGAGGTAGCCGATATGCTGCTTCAGGGACGCACGGAATTCAACAAAAAGGTCGTGCTCCAGCTGCAGGATCCGCTCGCCGGATTCGTTCAGCTTGTCCTCAAGCTCCTTGAGCCGCGCCGTCGTAAAGCGGTCCATATTCACGAGCGTCCGCTTCTTTATGAAATAGTCGGGAACCAGGGAGAGCTTGGCCTTCGTCACTTCGATATAATAACCAAGGCTGGACGTGTTCTTTATGCGGAGGCTTTGGATTCCCGTTGCCTTGCGCTCCTCCTCGGCATATTCCTCCAGGACCTTGTTGAAGTCATCCCGTATTTTCCTCCAGCGGTCCAGCTCTTCAGACCAGCCTTCTTTTATCATCCTGCCTTCGGTAAACACCGTGGACGGATCGTCATCTATGGCGGCTTCGATTTGACCGGCTATTTCACGGGCTGTATCCGGAGAAAGGGAGGCGAAATTCAAGTTGCCCAGGAGCTTCTGGGCATCGAGCCAGAGCTTCAAGCTCCGCTCCAATGCCTTCAAATCCTTGGCATGGGCCCTGTCCATCGCTATCCGTCCCGCAAGACGCTCTATGTCCAATATGCCGTCCATCTGGGTACGGAAATTCCGCTGCATGCTGGAATCGTTGACGAAGAGGGCGACATGTTCCTGACGCATCCGTATCGTCTCAAGGTCCTTCAGGGGAAACATCAGGAAACGGCGGAGCATCCGCTGCCCCATCGAAGTCTTCGTCTGGTTCAGGCATTCCAGGAGGGAAAAGGCGACGCTACCATCCCGCAGGTTTTCCGTTATCTCAAGGTTCTTTCGCGAGGATTCGTCTATGACAACGTAGTCACTGTCCTTGTACACCATAAGGCTTTCCACGTGGGGAGAAAGCGAATTGGTTGCCTTTTCCATGTAGTCCAGCAGGAAACCTGCCGGAGGAACTTCTGGGGATTCTTCCGTCAAGGAAAAGGCCGACAGGGACGTCGTCTTGAAATGCTTCAGGAGCCGGTCATAGCACTGCTTGGCATTGAAATGCCAGTCGGGATAGAAGGATATGGCGATTCCGCCAAAATCGGCATAGACCTGGGCCAGGACATCCAGCTTCCTCGCGCTCTCGGGCAAAAGCAGTTCCCGCGGCCTGCAGCGCCCCAGCTCCTTCATGAAATTCTCGTCCAAGGCGTCGGTCGGGAAACTGGTCGCCTTGAATTCCCCCGTGGTCACGTCCACATAGGCAAAGGCGGCCTTCTGCCGGGATATGAAGAAGGATGCAAGGAAGTTGTTGGCCCCTCCGTCTAAGAACTCGCTGTCAAGCACGGTTCCCGGCGTAATCGTTTCAACAACCTTCCGTTCCGTCAGCTGGCCATGGGGTGAAATGGGACCAATCTGCTCGGCGATGGTCACCTTCTTGCCCTTCCTCAGAAGACGGGCCAGGTAGATTTTATAGGCATGGTAGGGAATGCCGCACATCGGATGTTCGCCCCGGTGCGTCAAGGTCAGGTTGAGGAGCTTGGAAACCTCCTCCGCCTGCTCGTCGAACATCTCATAGAAATCACCCAGGCGAAAGAAAAGTATTTCGTCTGGATGCTGGGCCTTCAGGCTCTGGTACTGTAGGAAAAGTGGTGTTTCGTCCGTCATCTTTGCTTTTACGGCCAAAAGCGACTACAGGCCCAGCTGCGTTATGACATCATCGGTAATATCAACAGAAGGGCTGTACCAGAGGATTGCATTGGCCTGCTGGAGGCTCATCACAACGCTGTAGCCGCCGCTTTCAGCAATCTTTTCGATAGTTGCATAGAGGTTTTCGTAAAACTCATCGTTGTCCTCAAGGGATGCCTTAAGCGAATCCAGCTCCGCATTCTTGGCGGTGGCATATTCCTTGATGTAGTCGGTCTTTTGGGAAATCTCGGAGGCAAGCGCGGCGGCAGAGGCTGAATCCCCATTCCGCTCATACTCGAGCTTCTTGTCATGCAGGACTTCAAGTTCCTTCGTCAAACCGTCTATCTCGTTCTGGTAGTCCCCTTTCTTGTTCTCATAGTTGCGGACAGAGGACGAATTACGGAAATATGCCTGGTAGACCCTCGCGGTGTCTATTACGGCAAAACGAGTAATCTGCTGGGCAAAGGCCCCTTTTGCCATAAAAAGGAGTCCGCAGACTAGCAAGCCCTTCAAAAGCTTCTTATGATTCATATACATCGCCCCTATCTGTTTGGTGAAGAGAATGACAAGACAAAGTGCCAGCCGGATAAGAAATTGTCAACCGGGTTGCCCTTGGAATCGCGCCATTGGAATCCGTCGTTCACCGTGAAATTGTTGGCCAGATACACGCGGATAGGCAGCTGCTGCATGAGCACCCTCAGGCCGGGACCAAAGCTGAACAGCCAGTTGCTTGTATCGCTTATATTCAAGCTGGAAGTTGCGCTGTTCTTGACCATGGATGCATCAAAGAAGAGGTCAACGGAAAGGGCATTCTTAAACACCGGATAGCGCAGCTCTATGGAGTTGTTCCACAACAGGTCGCCCTGCCCAAACTCCCTGTCGGACACTTCCCATCCGCGTCCAAAGACCATTCCATCCACGTACAGCTTGCTCGTGGAAGATATGCTGCTGCCAAAGAAAGCCCGTTGGTAGGTCAACTGGCTTAGTCCCGCGACAATAAGCTGCAGGGCAAACTTTTCAGTAAGAGGCTTGTTCACAAGCTGGAAATACAGCTCCCCTGTCGTCGTGGACCGGAGGATGAATTCGTTTTCACCAAAGCTCTCTCCAAAGATTCCCTTCGGCAGAAGGCCTATCCAGGTCACGCGCTGGCTGCCAAACCATCCCTTGCTGGGATTGAAGTAGAAGTCGCGGCCGTCCAGAGACACCTGCCCATAGACCGTGTTCTTCGGATTCCAGACATTGTGGTAGCTGGTGATGGTGGAAAAGGTCGGAATATAGGAATCTCCATCGTAAATATTGGTCACAAGGGAGATGGAACCTCCTCCGGCAAGGGTAAAGTCACCCCAGCGCTTTTGCCAGCGCCTCGCTATGGAGTCGGAGAGGGAAATCTTGTGCTGTATCAAATCAAAATAGTTGGTCAAGTTGTCCACAGTGCCGTTCGGCAGGAAGACATTCCTCGGTGTGAATATCTTGGAGCGCGTATAGCCCAAGGATACAGTATTGGAAATAGGCTTGCCAAACATGTAGGGAACCCCGTAGCTGGCAGAGACGGACTGGGTATTGGAGGCAATGGATGCGGAAAGGCTCGCCGCCTTTCCCGTTCCAAACAGGTTTGAATCGGCCAGTCCCAAGTTCAAGGATATCGGGAAATCATCGGCAGAGGAGGAGCCGCTGAACGTCATTCCGAATTGGATGGAACGGGTACTCTGCTCCGCAACCTTCAAGGTCAAGTTGACGAGGTCCTCCTCGGATCCCGGCGTCACTTCCGGAACTATGCTTGAAAAATACTGGAGGTTGTACAGACTCCGAAGCCCCGTGGTCACCTTCTCATTGGAAAAGACGTCTCCTTCCTCCAAGGGCAGCTCGCGAAGGATCACTTCATCCTTGGTCCTCGTATTTCCCTCCAGGGTTATGGACTCCACATGGCTCCGCTCGCCTTCCTGGATATAGACGGTATAGGCCACCGTCTTGGCATCGGGGTTCCTGTCCACCTGGGGAATATACTGGTTGGACCAGTATCCGCTGTCAGTATACTTGCTCTGGATCGCGGCTATTCCTTCCTGGAGCTTGGTTATATTGAAGACGTCGCCCGGCTTGAGCCTCACCTGTTTCGTAAGCTCGTCGTTTGAAAAGATTTCGTTTCCCGTAATGGTAAGGCCCGCAAAGGTATACTGGGAACCTTCCTCAATGTTGAAGGCCAGGGTTATTTCCTGCCGTCCCCTCTTCGCGTTGTAGTCGGACTTCTGCTCGACGTTTATGACCTTCACGTCAATATAGCCGTTTTCGGCGTAATATTGCATTATCGCCTTCTTGTCCTGCTCAATGGAAGCCTCGCTGAATCCATCGCGGTTTACCAAAGTAGACTTCTTGGAGGTCAACTTGCCCCGCAGGGTCCTGGCAGATACCATCCGGTTGCCCGTGAACACGATGTCCCTGACAACAACCTGATTGCCTTCCTTTATATGGAAGGAAACTATAATGCCGTCGCTGCCTTCTTCGGTCGTTGCCTTGACCTCAACTTCGCTGTATCCTTTGGAATAATAGTAGTTGCGGATGGCCGTGACATCGGAGGCGAGCTTGCCTTCGTCGAACACAGCCTTGTCTTTCGTTGAAATCTCATCCTGCAGGGAATCGGACTTGACCTTTAACGCCCCAAGGAAGCGGACTTTTTGAACGACGGGCTTTTCCACCACGTCAACAACAATCCGTACCGTCTGATTGGTCTTGTCGATGGGAACGGCACTCGGTTCTATCTCTTCAAAATAGTCGATTGCAAAAAGCCTGTTTATCAAGTCAGCAAAAAGCTCATCCGTGAACAGTTCCCCGACGAAACGGTCCGTTATTCCCCGCAGGTCGCTTTCACTTACGTGGTCCAGGCCCCTGAACTTTATATCCCTGATAGGCTTACCGTAATACCAACCGTCCGATTCCTGGGAGTATAGAAAGGAAACTCCTGCGGTAAGCGTAAGGAGGAAAACACAAACAAGCCTTCGTATATGCATACATATCCTCATTAGAACGTAAATCTCCATGACAAAGTTATGGAATTTCCAGCCACTATGTCGGGCACATTTCCATACCTCAAAGCTTCAAGGTCGGGTGCAAAATTCCAACGTATATTGGCGAACGGAGCCTCCAGCTCTATACCGATCTCCGGGCGGAACACGATTCCGCTCCCCAGCACTCCAGCACCCGTCATCTCCGAGTACTCGTCATATGTAAACTGCAGCAGGGCATCAGCATAAATGGAATCTCCAAAATACTTACCCATATAAACACTCGCATTGTCCAAAAAGTTACCCAGAGGATTGCTATAACTCCTAAAAGTTCCGTTATAGGACTTCCGGGACTCAGAACGTCCGAAGTTCAGGGCGTTCTGGAGCAGGTTCATGCGCACAGAAAATATATCAAAATTCAGCAAATCACGCAATGCGTTTTCCATCTTTTTAAAAACCGTGAACTGTATGCCGTAGTCCAGCCCCGAAAGCAGGAAACTTCCCGCGTTGTCCGAATCTCCAGAGACGACCTGTCCCAACATGGCCATTATCTGGGCTTCGGAACGTGCCGGAACGGAATATATCCGGGGCGAGAAGGCAGAAAGGCTCTGTTTTTCAGACTCCAGCACCAGGGTGACGACCACACCGTCGGTATCCCGCTCCTTTGTCTCAGCGCGGGCCGTTATAAGGGGATTGAAGGACTTTTCGTTCTCGTTCAGCGATACAAGCCCATTCCTGATATAGAAATTCCGGCTCAAGTAGGTTATATGGCCTCCACGCAGGGCGACATCGCTCTTCATGCTCCAGGAGGACAGGGACGTGTCCAGGGAGAACTCAAACTGCGTTCCAGGATTGACGAGGGCCTGCAGCAGGGGGTTTATCACCAGGTCCACCTTCCGGCCTACCGAAGCTTTCACGTTGATTATGACGTCCGTGCTCCTGGTCAGGGACTCCCACAGGCTGGGCTTGCCGTCATCTTCCTTGGCTTCCCGTACAGTGCCACCGGAAAGGCTCACGAGCGTGCCGATGGGACGGATGCCCGTCAGTCCGGTCACGATGCTGACCTCGCCCTGCTCCATCGACCCATCGATATCCAGTTTCATGGTTGAGGACTCGTAGTGCATCTTCGCATCGAGGGCCACGTTTCCCTTTATGTCCGTCTTCGGAATGGCCATCTTTACGGCAAGCCGGTCGTTCTCCACAGTCTTGGCAGAAACATCCAGGGAGGACAGGCCCCAGCGTTCCCTGCGCAGGACGGCAGAAAGGTCCAGCCTGGACTGGCCCGCCAGCACCCTACAGTCAGGCATCTCTATGTTCTGCCCAAAGAAGGTAAGCAGCATATTTTTGGCCGAAAGGTGGTCCTGGGTCACGGCAGGAACGCCGACCTCCATGTTTCTGATGAGCAGGGTCCCGTCCAAGCTGGGATCGCTGGTCATCCCCCGGATGGTGACGAAGCCCGATGCCAATCCGGCATACAGCCCGAACGATTTGGTGCTGAAGCGGTCATGCAGCTTGGAAAAGTCGCCCTTCAGGTCCTTTATCGTAAGGTCTATCATGGACTTCTTGATTATGCCGTCGGCCCGTCCATGCAGGGGCTTGTCGTCGCTGACCATGACGCTCAAGGCACCTGCATCCGTCAAGAAGCTTCCGCTGACCCCCAGGCTGCTGTCGGTCGCAAAATAGATGCCCCGGCCGTCCCGCTTCACCTCCCCCTTAAAGGGAATGGTCCCGTTCATAAGCCCCTCGCAGCCTACGGACGAATCCACATCGATGATGAACTTCGTGGGGACAAACCGTTCAAGCAGGCTGTGCCGCTCCTGGGACTCGTCCACATTCCTCACGGAAAGCTTGAGGGGAACCTTTATGTAGTGGCTGCCCATCACCCGCATGGAATATTCGCCAGAAGCGTCCCCGTTGAAGCTGGTCAAATCCAAGTCGGTCGTGAAATCCGTCAGCCGCATGCCGCCCCAGACAATGTCCAGGTCAGGGATAAACAGGTCCCCTTCCAGAAGTTCGGCCATGCCGTTCACGATGACGGGCTTTGTTCCCAGCTGTATTGAAAAATTCTCCAGTTTCGCGGACACGTAGGGGTTTTCCACCGTTCCGCTCGCTATGATCGACCCGTTGAAGGTATCGTCCGCGTACTGGTTGGGAATAAAGCGCATCAAGGGGAAGCCCCGGATGTCGCTCAGAATCGAAAAATAGCAGTCGTGCAGGAGGGTTTCCTTGGTCAACTTGGCACGCAGGGGATTGGAAAAGTCCCCCGCCAGGGTTATGGTTTCCTTTGTAAACTCGTTGGACATGCCAATGGAGACGTTCGCCGACTCGAGGATTCCGTCATGGACGTTCCACAGGACATACCCCTTCCCGCCAACCGAGGAGTTTATGTCGGAATAGGAGAGCGCGTCTATTATAAAGCCCATGGGATCCAGCTTTCCGGCCAGGGCAAGCTTCGGAGACCGATTCAGCTTTCCCTGCTCCTCCTGCACCTGGAGGGATTTTATGTTGACGTTGAAGTCCTGCAGGGACTTGACGTTGAAGTCCCCGTCCAGGGAAAAGGCGTATTCGTAATTCTTGAAGGAAACAGGGAACGAAAGGATCCTGGCCGTCCCGGAAGCCCCATCCTCCAGGTTTGCCAGTATGTCTATCCCGTAGGAGCCGGTAAGGTTGAACCAGCGGTCCTTTGCAAAAGAACCTTTGAAATCATAGGGAATCCCGTTCAGGTCCATGGAGGCATTGAAGTTCACCTCCTTGTCCTCAAGGGACATCGTCGCGTCAGCCTGGGCCTTCAGGTGCACCAGCCCATAGTCAAGGACAAGCTTCTGTACGTCCACGGAATCCCTGTTGCCGGAAAGCGATGCGGACAGACACCTTCCTTCTTCGGTCCGGTCTTTCACGGAGAAGGAACGGAGATCGTAGCTCAAGTCCTTGAAGTCCGAAGAAAAGGAAAAATTCCCGTCGGCGACGAAGGGGGACAGCCGGGACTCATACTGCTTGAGTTTCGAAGCCTTTTTTCCATCAAGGAAAAACAAGGCGGCCTGGACAAGGGTATCGGCAGACAGGGAATCCAAAGAAAGGTCGGCCGTCAGCTTCCGTCCTCCCTTCCAGTAAAAGATGCCGTGTCCAGAAATGGAGGGGTCGCTCCGATGGGACTGGGAGGAATCCG
>JAILON010000116.1 GCA_024690865.1 Treponema sp.
TCTGCTGTCATTCCGTGAAAGTCAATCTGATCCAGCAGCTGGTCGATGATATCTTTTTCTTTCTTCTTGGCCACTATCGTACTCCTCCTTTAGAGTATCATATTTGTGAGCCATTTACACACTTTTTTTTACAAGGTCGCAGTCTGGGCCCTGCGCATTGCATACGCAACGTGCGGGCCCTGTCTTGCCTTGGTCGGGCCCGTCCTGCACGAGGGCGGAAGTGGCGGCGGGCTTCCCGCCCGCCTATGACGTCAGCAGGGAGGCATACTTGTCGCGCTCGGACTCCGTTATGCCCAGCGCGGCCATCGCCTGAGCCTGGGTCATCCCCGTGTTGGCGATGAGATTCTTCAAGCTGGTCACGATGCCGTCCATGAGACCTTTCTCCATGCCAGCGGCAAGTCCTTTCTCCATGCCAGCGGCAAGTCCTTCCTCCCTGCCAGCGGCAAGTCCTTTGGCCACCCCATTGTTCCAATACCGGTCAAGAACCTCACACATATTCGTCCCTCCTTCCGCCGAGCCCGGCGGCAGCTGTATCTCCGCAAACCTTCTGTCCTTCGTCAATTCCGCCATCAGCTGCAGGACCTCATGCACGTGCCGTATCGTCTCCCGCAACGGCTCGTAGCTCTTGTCCCGCCTCATCCGCACGAAGTAGTCCGCCACTATCCTGAAGTCGCTCCTGAACTTGGCCACGGTCTCAGGCTCCAGCCAGGCTATCTCGAAGACGTTGATCTTGTAGTCGCTGACGTAGGGCCTCAGCTCCTCCGGAACAGAAAGGCAGTCCAACAGGTTCCTGTGCCTGTTCCAATGGTCCTCGCCGAAGTACAGGACGAGCGTCACCACGGGATAGCGCAGCTTGTGCCCCTTGCCGTCCCTGTTGTCGCTGTCCGCGAGCAACTGCGACCGGTAGCCTGCGCCGTCGTAGCTTATAACCCTGAGCGGCATGTCCACGTCTATGTCGGTCTGATTCTCCAAACCATACAGACATATCCGTATCCTGCCGTCCTTCCAGAACTTGGAGATGTCCCGCTCCTGCTCGCGGAGCCTGCCGCCGTCGTCCTTGTACACAGACAGCGGGGCGGCCTCCGTCAGCTCGTCCTCCTTGACCAGCTGCTCCCCGCCGAACAACAGGACGTTCACGATGTCGCTGAAAACGTCGTCGTATTCCTCCAAAGCCTTCTCGGCTATATCCTTGCCACCCATACCGATAGTATACGCTGTGCAGGGGAAATTGGCAACCGCCCCGCCCGTTGGGCCGCAGCCTCTAGGCAAGCACGGCCGTTGGCCCAAGCGTGACAAATCAACGGTGGCTGCCCCCCACCGCCAAAAGGGCTGTGTACAGCACATTGTTTGGGCACCGAGTGATGGCAATAAAGCCCTGAACAGGCCTGTCCCCTGACAAGCCCCGGGTGTCGCCCTGCCGTGCGCCAGGCAGTCCCCGGGGTGCCGGAAACGTGACACTGTCGCTGTCCACCAAGGTCGGATCGTACGCGCGGGGGGCGTGGGGCTGGCCGCTGCGCTTATGCTGGCGGGTATTTCAGAAAATTGTGCGGATTTTAAAGATTTTTCCCGGCAAAGCTGACATTCCTGTGTTTTTGGGACAGATGGTATAGGTATGAGCGATTTGGAAAATACAAAAACGCGGTCTTCTTGCCGCAGCTGTATGCATGTCCGGCAGGCTTTTGCCTTCCTGTTGCCAGGGCCTGTGGTTTTGGCGTGGGGCCTGTTCCTGCTGTTCAGCCTTTCTTCCTGCGGGCTTTCCCGGTCATCCCTGCCTTTTCTGTCCCGGGATGGACTTGAAAGAATTCGGCTGGTCAGCTGGAACGTGCAGACCTTCTTTGACGCGGAACGCGATGGCGGCGAGTATGAGGATTTCGTCACGAACAAGAACTGGGGCGAGGCCGCCTATACCGAAAGGCTCCGGCGGCTGTGCGACTGCCTTGCCCGGCTGGATGCGGATGTGTTGGTCCTTGAGGAGGTGGAAAGCGAGGCTGTCCTGCAGGACATAGGCAACTTCCTCTGTTCCACCTGGATGTTGGGCAGGCGCTACCGGTGGGCGGCGTTTGCCCGTGAGTATGGCGGCTCGCTGGGCTGCGCCGTCCTGTCCCGCTACCCGCTGGACGGCATTTCCTGCCATTCGGTCACGGCCCTTGTTCCGCAGCAGGGAAAGAGGCCCGGCCTGCGCCCCCTGATGCAGGTCCGGGTGGAAAAAAACGGCCGTTCCTTCTACCTCATTGTAAACCACTGGAAGAGCATGTCCGGGGGCAAGGCGGAAAGCGAAGGCTTGAGGATGGAACAGGAGGCCCTGCTGGAAGGGTGCATTGCGGGGGTGGGGAGATTCCCTGTGCTTGCATGTGGCGATTTTAACCGTGACATCACTGATTTTGCCATGGGCGGGCCGGGTTCGGTTCTGCTCCGCGCGGGGGATGAAAGCCTTGCGGTCCAGTCTCCGTGGTTCGCTGATGATGGGGAACTGCTGGGGCCGGGCAGCTACTATTATAAGGAGGAATGGTCCCGCATAGACGGGTTCCTCTATTCGGGAAGGCTTGCCGTCGAAGGCTTCCGGGCGGAAACGGATGGGCCCTGGTGCTACGGGGACACGAAGGTTCCCAAGAAGTACACGGTCTGGAACGGGAAGGGCTATTCCGACCACCTGCCCATTTCGTGCACGCTGGTCTTTTAGCTGCGCGGGCCTGCCTCGAAAGAATGGCGTCCGTTGCGACGAAGCCGCGGGGACTTTTTGAAGCTGCCGTGAGTATGTCTTTTTTTTTACAATTCGTTGTTATTGATAATTATGCAGGAAATCGCTATAATAAATGCAAATTTATTCCATAATATGAGGATTGTTGCATGAAAAAGAAAGCCTGTCTTACGATTTCCGTGCTGGCGATGCTGGCTGCCGCACTGGCAATGCCGATGTTGATGGCCTCCTGTTCCGCTTCAAAAAAGAATTTCATTTTGGCGACGGGAGGAACCAGCGGAACCTACTATCCCTTTGGTGGTGCGATAGCCAACATCTGGAACACGAAGGTTGAGGGCATGAACGTGACTGCCCAGGCGACGGGAGCCTCTGCCGAAAACCTCCGCCTGATAAACAAGGGCGAAGCGGAGTTTGCTATAGTCCAGAACGACGTGCTGGACTACGCCTGCAACGGAACCGATATGTTTGAAGGCGAGAAGCTGGACAACATCCAGGCCATCGGAACGCTGTACCCAGAGGTCATCCAGATTGCGGCCTCCAATTCCAGCGGCATAAAGGGCATTTACGATATGAAGGGAAAGAGGATTTCCATCGGAGACGCCGGCTCTGGCGTTGAGTTCAATGCCAAGCAGATACTCGAAGGATACGGCCTTTCGTTCAGCGACATAGGCAAGAACAACCTTTCTTTCAAGGAGAGCGCCGACGGTATTCAGAACGGAACCCTGGACGCATGCTTCATCACGGCAGGCGTTCCCAACTCGGCCCTGCAGGAGCTCGCTTTCTCTGCCGGCCTGACCTTGGTTCCCGTGGCAGGTGCCGAGGCGAAGGCCATCTGCTCCGTACACCCCTTCTACACCACGACGATAATTCCCGGCGGAACCTACAAGGGGTCTGACGATGACGTGTATGCCCTGTCCATCAAGGCGACCCTCGTGGTAAGCTCCAAGCTGGACGAGGATACGGTCTACAAGATGACCAAGGCCCTCTTTGAAAACTTGGAGGAGCTGGGAAGGGCCCATGCGAAGGGAAAGGAAGTTTCCGCCCCCGCCGCTGTGACCGGAATTTCCATCTCATTCCACCCGGGAGCCATCAAATATTTCCGTGAGTGTGGAGCCATGTAAGAAACAGTCCTCCCTGCCAAGGAGTTCCCGCCGGAAAACGGCCCGCACCGTGCTGCCGTTTGTTCTGGCGGGACTGGTATTCCTGTCCTGCTGTCCCGTCTTCAGGGTGCTTTCCATCAGCGGGCAGGGGGCCGATGCAGGTAGAACTGTGACGCTCCTTTCCCGGCGGGCCGTCGGGGAGGGTTTTTCAATCTCCTATACCCACTCGGTGAACAAAGGTCGGATCCACGATTTTTATGCCTGTCGGGGAAAGGCCCTCGTCTTGGAACGGACGGTTTTCGTTTCCTACGGGGCGGGTATACCGGAAGCAGAGGAGACTCCCGGTGCCGTCTTTACCCTGACGGACTCCGGTTACGAAATATCGGGCTTGGAGCGCAGGTTGGACAAGCTGCTTATGGCCGTTGGACTGTATGCCCGCCATTCCATTGCCATTCGGCAGGAGGGGGGGCTGGGAAACGAGCTTTTCCTAGAGGACTATTATGAGCGGCAGACGCCCGTCCTTTTTGAACTGCGCAGGATTACCCCGCTGCAGCTTGTTCTGGCAAAGGACCTGCTGCGCGATTGAACACAAAACGACAAAAGATGCCTATGGATGACAAGAATAAAAAGAAGAATTTGAACGAGCCGGAAGACAATGACTTCGGCGGAATTGCGATGGAACGGATGCTCCCCACGAGCAACGAGGAGGAGCTGAAGCTTCTGATGAAGGACCTGGATCGTGAACAGGCCTATCGGGAGCACAAGTGTTGGAGGCAGTACATCACGATTGTCGTATCCATGGCCTTCGTTCTTTTCCAACTGTACGCGACCCTTTCCGGGAAGATTACGGCGCAGGTTTTGCGGGCCAGCCACTTGGCCTTCGTCCAGTTCCTGGCGTTCCTGCTTTTCCCTGCCCTCAAGAACCAGCCCAAGAACACCCTGCCCTGGTACGACCTGCTGCTTGCGTTCCTCGGGGCGGCATGCTGGCTGTATATCGTCATAAACTTCCAGACCATCGTCCGCAGGGCGGGCAACTACCGGCCCGTTGATCTCGTGGTCGCCGTTGTGGGCATCCTTATCCTGTGCGAAAGCTGCCGCAGGATTGTCGGCCTCCCGATTCTGATTATAGCCGGATGTTTCATCCTGTATGCCTTTACGGGGCGTTACCTGCCCGGCTTTTTGAACCACAGGGGCTATTCGCTGCAGCGGGTGGCGTCCCACCTTTTCTACAATACCGAAGGAATCATGGGGACCCCCATTGGGGCCTGCTCCACGTTTATCTTCCTATTTATCCTGTTCGGTGCCTTGCTGGAGAAAACCGGGATAGGCCAGTTTTTCATCGACTCCTGCAATGCCATTGCCGGAGGGGCATCGGGGGGACCGGCAAAGGTCGCCGTCCTTTCCAGCGCGCTGTTGGGGACGGTCTCTGGAAGCTCCGTGTCCAACACGGTCGGTTCGGGGAGCTTCACCATACCGATGATGAAGCGTCTGGGCTACCGGGGTGAATTTGCGGGCGCGGTGGAGGCCTCCGCTTCTACGGGCGGCCAGCTTATGCCGCCCATCATGGGGGCCGCGGCGTTCCTTATGGCCGAAAGCCTGGGAGTCCCTTACATCTCCATCGTAAAGGCGGCAATCCTCCCTGCCATATTGTACTTTGCGGGAATTTTCATCACGGTCCACCTGGAGGCCAAGAAACTGGGGCTCAAGGGCCTGCCCAAAGACCAGCTGCCCAAGTTCCTGCCGCTCTTTCTCCGCAAGGGCTACATGATACTGCCGCTTGTCGTGATAATCGTATTCCTCTGTTCGGGGAAGACGGCGGTTTTTGCGGCCCTGATGGGAATACTCGCGTGTCTGGCGGTTGGCATCCTCATCTCCTGCATCGACCTGGCCCAGGGACAGAAGCCTTCGTTCGGCATGAACGATTTGAAGGACGTGATGTGTTCGGCTGCCCGCAATATAATCAGCGTCGCCATAGCATGCGCCATGGCGGGTATAATCATCGGGATCGTCACGCTGACGGGATTGGGACTCAAGCTGGGGGCCGGACTGGTGTCGCTGGCCCAGGGCAAACTTTTCATCACCCTGCTGTTGACGATGGTTTCTTCCATTATACTGGGCATGGGTGCGCCGACGACGGCGAACTACCTCATCACGTCCACGATTACCGCCGGGGCAATCATCCAACTGGGGGTTGAACCTATAGCCGCGCACATGTTCGCCTTTTACTTTGGCATCATCGCGGACATAACTCCCCCCGTTGCGCTTGCTGCCATAGCGGGGGCGGCCATTGCGAAGGCCAAGCCCATGCGGACCGCCTTGAATGCAACCAAACTGGCCATAGGGGCCTTCATCATTCCCTATATGTTCGTTTACAATCCGCAGGTCCTTATGATAGGTGCCAGCCCGCTCGGCCTTCTGGTCATAGCTGTGACGGCGCTGTTGGGCATGTTCGGTATAAGCGCGGCCCTGGAAGGCTATGCGGTCTGTCCGGCGGGAATGCTGGCGGGGACGTCTGCCCCTGAGTGGCTCAAGACTGTTGCTGCCGTAGTGGAACGGGGACTCTTCGCTCTGGCGGGCTTGTTCTGCGTCATCCCGGAATCCCGGACTGACGTGGTCGGCCTGGTCCTGCTCGTGCTCCTCATCTTGCTGAAGCTCATTGTCAAACGGAGGCAGAAGCCAGCCACTGCGTGAGTCGGCCGGTGTGCGGGTTCTGTCACGGCGTGCGGGTTCGGTCACGGCGTGCGGTCTCGGTCACGGCGTGGCCCGGCCACATGACCAGCTGGCACGTGGGCCCATTAGCACAGGTGCCATGTCAAAAAAATCCAGAACGGCGGGAGGAATTCCCCGCCGTTTTTTTATTTCCCCTATAAAATGACAAAAGTTTCCAGAAAGTGCGCGATCCAGCGGCCCCCCTTTGCAGTAGAATGAATCCATCGAAGCAGAGCTTCGTGTCGTATAAAGCATTCATTCATTTTAACCGGAGGAAATTATGAAGAAGTTGATTGCAGTGGGGCTTGCGGCCCTTATGGTGGCCGGATCGGCCTTTAACTTGGTTTCTTGCAAGAAGGGTGGCAAGTCTGGCGGAACGGCTGTTGGCGTTTCCATGCCGACGAAGGACCTGCAGCGCTGGAACCAGGACGGAGCCAACATGAAGGAGAAGCTGGAGGCCGCCGGATACACCGTTGACCTGCAGTACGCCAACAACGACATTTCTACGCAGACCAGCCAGATCGAGAACATGATCACGAAGGGAGACAAGGTGCTCGTCATCGCCGCCATCGACGGCTCCGCTCTCAAGAACGTCCTTGACAGCGCGAAGAAGAAGGGCATCAAGGTCATCGCATACGACCGCCTCATCATGAACAGCGACGCTGTTTCCTACTATGCAACCTTCGACAACTACAAGGTCGGAACCATCCAGGGCGACTTCCTCGTTGACAAGTTGAACCTCAAGAGCCGCTCGGCTTCCGATCCCGCCTACATCGAGCTGTTCACCGGATCTCCCGACGACAACAACATCAACTTCTTCTTCGGCGGCGCCATGGACGTGCTGAAGCCCTACATCGACTCCGGCGTCCTCGTCGTTCCGTCCGGACAGACCGCCAAGGCCCAGTGCGCGACGCTCAACTGGTCAACCGAAGAGGCCCAGAAGAGGATGGAGAACCTGATCACGTCACAG
>JAILON010000117.1 GCA_024690865.1 Treponema sp.
CTGTGACGTGATCAGGTTCTCCATCCTCTTCTGGGCCTCTTCGGTTGACCAGTTGAGCGTCGCGCACTGGGCCTTGGCGGTCTGTCCGGACGGAACGACGAGGACGCCGGAGTCGATGTAGGGCTTCAGCACGTCCATGGCACCGCCGAAGAAGAAGTTGATGTTGTTGTCGTCGGGTGATCCGGTGAACAGCTCGATGTAGGCGGGATCGGCCTTGGTGCGGTTCTTGAGGTTGAGCCTGTCAACGAGGAAGTCGCCCTGGATGGTTCCGACCTTGTAGTTGTCGAACGTTGCATAGTAGGAAACAGCCTTGCTGTTCATGATGAGGCGGTCGTATGCGATGACCTTGATGCCCTTCTTCTTTGCCGTGTCAAGAACGCTCTTGAGAGCGGATCCATCGATGGCGGCGATGACGAGCACCTTGTCGCCCTTCGTGATCATGTTCTCGATCTGGCTGGTCTGCGTAGAAATGTCGTTGTTGGCGTACTGCAGGTCAACGGTGTATCCGGCGGCCTCCAGCTTCTTCTTCATGTTGTCTCCGTCCTGGTTCCAGCGCTGCAGGTCCTTCGTCGGCATGGAAACTCCAACCGTCGTCTTGCTCAGCTTGTTCTTCTTGCCCCACGGAAAGGCAAAGAGAGAACCCGTAACCATAAGGGCCGCAAGTCCCAATGCGATCAACTTCTTCATAATTTCCTCCTAATCGAAACATGAATACTTTAGATATTGCGAAGCCGTGCTTCGTTTTCTTGACTTCATTCTATCACAGGGGAGGGCCGCCGGATCACTCACTTTCTGGAAACTTTTGTCATTTTATAGGGGAAATAAAAAAAACGGCGGGAAATTCTTCCCGCCGTTCTGGATTTTTTTGACATGGCCCCTGTGCTAATCGGCCGCCATGCTAACGGCCCCGTGCGCAGGACGCATTATGCAGCACGCGGGCCAGCGCCAGCAAGCAGGCCAAGCCGCCCGCCGTACTACTCGTTGACCTTGAACTGGTCCACCTGCATTCCAATGTCGCCGATGGATTTTTCCATCGTGCTTGAAATGTCGGAAAGCGAATTTCCCGTCTGGCCTATCCGCTGGGCACCGCTGGACATCTCGCTCATCTTCTGCCGGATGGAGCTGGTCTCGTTCTGCAGCACGTCTATCTCGCTGAGGATGGCGTGGCTGCCGTCGGACATCTCGTGGGAGGCCTTCTGGACCTGGAAGGTGCTCTCGTTCAGATTTTTGAGCACGCCCGTAATCTGTACGGAGCCTTCGTGCTGCTCGCTCATCGCGGCCTTTATCTGCTGCACCAGGTCGTCCGTCTCGTGTATCTCCCGTGCAAGGTCCGTGTAGCCCTGCACGCCGTTCTGGGTGGAAACGACGACGGCGTTGATCGTCTCCTGGATGGACTTGAGCTGCTCGCCGATCGTCTTGGACTGCGAGGTGGAAGTCTCGGACAGCTTGCGGATTTCGTCGGCGACGACCGCGAATCCCTTGCCCGACTCGCCCGCATGGGCCGCCTCGATTGCGGCGTTCATGGCGAGCAGGTTCGTCTGGCTTGCAATGCTCGCGATGACCGTGTTGGCCTCGTTCAAGAGCTTGGACTGGTTTTCGATTTCGGCAATCTGAGACTGGAGCCTGGACTGGGTGCTGGCACCGCTTTCCGCGTCCTTCGCGAGAGTACCGAACGACGAGGCCATCTTGTCCACCGAGCGGGTCACCTCGCCTATGTTGCCAATCATCTGCTCGACCGCACTGGAGGCTTCCTGCACCATGTTGGTCTGGGTCTGCACCAGTTTTTCCAGCGTCTTTATGTTCTCCGTAATCTTGCCGACAGCCTGGGAGGTCTGATGGACGCTGTTGCTCTGGGCAGAAAGGTTATCGCCCATCTCGTTTATGTTGTTGACAATCTCCATGATTGCCGAGGAGGTTTCCTGCGTTCCGTTCCGAAGCGAATTGCCTGCTTCGGCAAGCAGCTGCTTGGACTGCTTGAGGCTCTTTATTATCTCCTGCAGCTTGTCAAAGTAGAGGTTGAAGCTGTCCGCGACGTCCCCTATCTCGTTCTTGGTCCGTACGGATATCCGTTTGGAAAGGTCTGCGTTGCCCTTGGAAATCTGCTCCGCATTGTCCACGATGCTGTTGCGGATGACCTTGAGCGGCAGCAATGCCTTGCGAATGATTCCTGCCGCCACTATGATGATGATGATGGCAAGCACGACACCGGCGACAAGCGTGGCGCGGATGGTCTTGTGGAAGGCTGCCAGAACGGTCGTCTTGGGGCTGAACGCCGCAATCCTGTAGCCCGTCCGCTGGTTCTTGAGCACCTGGGCAAAGTAGATGCTGCCGTCTACCACCATGATTCCTCCGCTGCCCGGGTTTGACAGGAACGCCTTGAGTTCGGGAATACCGACCTCGCTGACGTTCTTGAAATTGTTGGCGGAGGATTTCGTGTCGGCAAGAATCGTACCGTCCTCCTGGACCATCATGAAGAAGCTTCCCGGTCCCAGGTTCATCCCGCCCAGGATCTTGGTCAGCGTCTCCAGCGAAACCTCTATACTTGCGTTTCCGATGAACTCCCCGTCCTCGTCATAGGCGCAGCGGGTTATGCCCACGACGGTGGCCCCGACGGTGGAAGCAAACGCATCCGTCAGCATGACCGTACCGTTTCCGGAAGTCGCCGTGGAGTACCAGCCGCGCTTGCGGGGGTCGTAGCCGCCGGACATGGAGCTGTCGAAGTTGGTCGCGTAGCCGCCCCACTTGGTACCCAGGTATATTTCGGCTATGTCCTTGTCGTTCTTTGCAAACGACTTGCACAGCTTCCGAATCTCCTCTTCCACAGGGCTTTTCTCGTAGGACAGGATCTGGATATCGCCTACTTCATCGACGAACGAGTGGATTGTCTCGTCCGCAGCCTTCACCTGGTCGGATTCGGCGAAGACATTCAGCTGGACTTCCTTCGCACCGAAGAACATGGAGATTGCGTCCGAGAATTCGGACAGCGCGGCTCCTGCGCTCTCATAGAAGTTGTCAAGGCTGTTCTTCTGGAAGAAGATTCCCGTCGTCACTGACAGGGTCGCTATCATGACCAAGATGACGGCGGTCAGTGCGATTGTGAGTTTGGTTGACATGGAGACGATGTTTCTAGCCATAATTACATTATATAGTATCGGTTTTTCCTGTCAATGAGAATAATGTTATTTGAGCAGGATGTATACAGTACAAAAACGTATAGCCTTGACGCTACGGCCCAACGGGCGAGGCGGTTCCCGCTGGGTGTCCCCATACGTTTTTTATGGAAGATTACTCCATGAAAACTGATTTCCATGAACGCAAATCCCATCCCTTTACTATTTGCCTGCAATAATTTATAATGCACCTGCTATGAAACCGATTTCTATAAAGGATTTGCTTACTTCCGAGCCGGACGGACGGGAAGTCACGGTACTCGGCTGGGTAAGGACCAAGAGGGATTCCAAGAACCTCGTGTTCATCCAGGTGAACGACGGGAGCTGCTTCGCTTCCATACAGCTGACGTTCGACCGCAACAGCCCCGCAAATGGTGCTGACGCCAATAATATAGAAGAATCTTTGAAGGACGTGACCACCGGCGCATCCGTGAAGGCGACCGGCAGCCTGGTTGCCTCGCCCGCGTCGGGCCAGGCCGTCGAAGTCACGCTCAAGACCCTGACCGTCCTGGGCAAGTGCCCGACGGACTCCTACCCGCTCCAGAAGAAGAACATGAGCATGGAGTACCTGCGGGAGAACGCCCACCTGCGGGCTAGGACAAACACCTTTGGCGCGATGTTCCGCCTGCGCAGCCGCATGGCCTTTGCCCTGCACACCTTCTTCCAGGAACGGGGCTTCGTGTACGTGAACACGCCGGAAATCACCTGCTCCGACGCCGAGGGCGCGGGCGAGATGTTCCAGGTGACGACCCTCTCGCTAGAAAAGATTGCCGAACTGGCGGCGAAAGCAGGAGCCAAGGGGATGGATCCCGCGAAGGCGGCTTCCATCGTGGACTACAGCAAGGACTTCTTCGGCAAGAAGGCCAGCCTGACCGTTTCCGGCCAGCTGGAGGCGGAGACCTTGGCGACCGCTCTGGGCAAGGTGTACACCTTCGGGCCCACCTTCCGCGCCGAAAACTCCAACACGCCCCGCCACCTGTCCGAGTTCTGGATGTGCGAGCCGGAGATGGCCTTCTACGACCTCTTTGACGACATGGACCTGGAAGAGGAGTTCCTCAAGTACCTCCTGAACTTCGCACTGACCGACTGCGAAGAAGACCTGGCCTTCTTTGAGAAGCGGATCCAGCCGGGCGTCATCAAGCAGATCCAGCACGTCGTCGAGACCCCCTTCAAGCGGATAAGCTACACCGACGCGGTGAAGGAGCTGGAAGGCAACAACGCCAAGTTCGAGTATCCCATAGAGTGGGGCCGCGAGCTCCAGACCGAGCACGAACGCTACCTGACGGAGACGGTTTTCAAGTCCCCGGTCATGGTCTACAACTATCCCAAGGACGTGAAGGCATTCTACATGAAGCAGAACGACGACGGGAAGACCGTCCGCGCCGTAGACGTGCTTGTTCCCGGCCTCGGTGAAATCACCGGCGGCTCGGAGCGCGAGGAAAACTACGAGAAGCTGCTCAAGGTCTGCGAGGAGCGCAAGATGGACATGAGCAACTACCAGTGGTACCTGGACCTGCGCCGCTTCGGCAGCGTGCCGCATTCCGGGTTCGGCCTGGGCTTTGCCCGCCTTTTGCGCTACATAACGGGCATGGCGAACATCCGCGACGTGATTCCCTATCCGCGCGCGCCGCGCCTGGCGGACTTCTAGCGGGCTTCCAAGCGAACGGGGCGCAGCCAACCGATTCCGGTGTCGGACAGCGCCCCTCCAAGCCAGGTCCCAACAGCTTTCAAGGAGGGTGAAAGGTTATGTCTGAAGTTGTAGAGGTGAATCCGCCATTTGGAAGGAAGATTTTTTTCGTGAACCCTTCCTTCAAGGTCCAGTCGCGGATAATTGCGGCGCTGCGCGTGGAGGAGTACGAAATCTACGTCGTGCAGAAGTGGCGCGACGTGAAGAACTTCCTGTCCAAGAACCCGGACTCCATCTGCATGATAAGCGTGGACGGGCAGATGCCCCTCCCGTCATGGATCGCGATGGTGGACAGCTTCTCCAAGGACAAGGTCCTGAGCACAATCATCTGCGGCTTCCTGACGGAAAACGCCATAAAGAACGCGAGCAAGGTGCTGGACGTAGTACGGCTGAAGGCCGGCTACAACACCACCTCCGGGGACGACGACAAGATAAAGCAGATCCTGCGGGGAATCTTCGACGTACACGGGGCCAAGGGGCGCAGGCAGCACGTCCGCTGCTCCTGCTTCCGCGAAAACGCCTACGTGTATTTTACGCTGACCGACGCGGGGGGCAACCCGAGCATGTTCCAGATGAAGATAGTGGACATTTCGTCGGCGACGGTCGCCGTGGAGGTCCCGGACATGCTCCGGGGAAGGCTGCGGGCGGGAACCAGCTTCCAGAACGTCATAATCGCCCTGAACGGCAGGCAGATAAACACGGGCCTCAAGGTATTCCTCCTGAAAAACACCGAAAAGCAGACCGAGATAGCGATATTCTCATATCCTTCCTCCATGTCCAACGAATCCAAAACCCAGATACGTACCTTCATCTCCATGACCCTGCAGAAGGAAATGGACCGCTGCATAAACGGCATGAAGGAGGACAAGACCGACTACGCCATAGAGGCCCAGAGCTTCCAGCTGCTCCACAACGCCAAGGCCGCCGGGGTCAAGCTGGACGACGACAGCTCCAAGGCTTCGGAAGCCGCCGACAAATCCGACGATGCTGAGGCCGAATCCGGCGATGCAGCAGAGGAAGGGGGCAAGACAGCCGAAGAGGGCTCAGACTCAGCCGAAAGTGCAGAAGCCGGGGAAGAGCAGGCGGCCGAGCCTGCATCCGAAGCCGAACCCACATCCGAGGCCGAAGCGGAGGCTGCCGATGGAAAGGCAGGGGAAGGGGACTGAGAGGCAACGCCATAAGGAGCTTACCCCCAGGACCCTCTTGCAGATTCTGTACTTCTCCGTACGCTACACTTCTTCAAACGATCTGTTTTCCTACGCCGCGTCATGCGCGTTCGGCTTCCTGCTTTCATTCCTGCCGGTCGTCATGATGATACTGACCATACTGGTCCGTTTCCTTCATGCCGAAGGTGACATGGTTTCCGAGGTCCTGCAATACTATCCCCTCGTCAGTTCCACCGTGAACCTTGAAAACCTCATCGCCTCCCTCCTGCAGATACGGAAGATTACGAACTTTGAAATCATCGTCTCCATCACGACTGTCTGGATGGCCCGCCGCTTCTTCATCTCGCTGACCCGCAGCCTGCGCAGGATCTTCAGGCACTCCGACAGGCAGCAGAAGGGCTTCATCCTCGTGTTTTCCTTCGCCACCGAAGCCCTCATGACGATCGGCATTTCGGTGCTCGTCCTGCTCATGGTGAGCTTCCGCTCCATAGTCCGCCTGCCCATCCTGGACGAGCTGACGCTGGCATATCCCGACCTGATGGAGGCGTTCACGGACCTCATAGCCGGAACATTCCCCTTCATCCTGCTCTTCATAGGGGGCGTGGTCGTTTACAAGTTCATGAGCCGCACCAGTCCCACGCTGGTGCAGTGCATCTTTCCCGCCCTCCTCTGCACCTTTTCGTTCTGGGGCTTCCGAAAGCTGATGAAGGTCTTCATAAACGTGAACCGTTACAACACGGTATACGGGGTCTTGAGCAACGCGATAGTCCTCCTTTTGGAAGTCTATTTCTTCTTCATCATCTTCCTCTTCTTTGCCCAAATGCTCTTCGTGAACCAGTTCTTCGACAGCCTGGTGCTTGGGGAACTGTACACCCTGCCCGGCAGGAACGAAACGAAGCTGAAGGCTTCGTTCAAGCGGCTGCTGTTCATACGGCCCGATTCCCTGCTGGAACGGAAGGAGAACATCCTGAGCCTGAAGAAAGGGAGCTACGTGTACCACCAGGGCGAGGCAGGGGACTTCTCCTACTACATTGCGGAAGGGGACGTCATGCTTTCCTGCAGGAACAGCCTGCGCTACCTGGGGGAGGGAGCCTTCTTTGGCGAGGAGGCCTACCTGTCAAAGCACGAGCGGGACGAGGACGCCATGGCAATAAGCGACTGCGTGCTGATAAAGGTCCCGGAACGGCTCTTCCTTTCCATGCTCAAACGGAACCCGTCCCTGGCACAGGAATCCCTTTCAAAGATTCGTCCACGGACCTAGGGGAAGCAGCTTGCAGCCGGGCCGGACCACGGGGAGGCAGTTCGTGGCCGGGCCGACGCATGGGAGGCAGCTTGCAGCCGGGCCGGACCACGGGGAGGCAGTTCGTGGCCGGGCCGACGCATGGGAGGAGGCGCAGGCCAGCAATTATGGAAGGGAGGCAGTTTTTATGGAAGTGATTCGTGCATCCGTCATGGGCTTCTGCATGGGAGTACGGCGGGCCGTAGAAAAGGCAGAGCAGGCGTTGGCCGACAGCCAAAGGGGGGACGGTCAGGGTTACGGAGAGGGCAGCAAGGGCCGGGTCTACAGCCTGGGGCCGCTCATACACAATCCTACCGTACTTTCGGACTTGGAGCGGAGGGGGCTGGCCGTCATTCCGCCGGACGCCACTTCTTTTGCCGGCGGCGACAATGGCGACAAGGTCCCCGGCGGCGATAAAAAAAACGGCGGCGACAGTAGCCCCGGCGGCGACAGCGGGCCATCCCCATCATCCCTAAACGGCAGCTCGGTGATAATCCGGGCACACGGAACGACCCCGGCCATGATGGATTCCCTCACGTCCGCGGGGGCACGGGTCATAGACGCGACCTGCCCCAAGGTCCACCTGAGCCAACGGCGGGTGCGGGAGTGGAGCGCAAAAGGCTACGGCATCATCATCGCCGGAGACCGCAACCACGGGGAAGTGACGAGCATCGCCTCCTTTGCAGGACCGGCCCCTTCGGGCGGTGTAGCCGTCGTACAGGATGCGGGAGAGGCGGAAGCCCTTGCCGACAGCGGGAGAATCCCGGGCAAGGCCGTGCTGATTGCCCAGACAACGTTCAGCCCTGCCGAGTTCGCCAGGATAAGCCAGTTCCTGAAGGAACGGCTGCCCTCGCTGGTCGTGTTCGACTCCATCTGTTCGGCCACGATGGAACGGCAGGAGGCCCTGAAGGAGCTTGCGGAAAAGGTGGACGGAATCATCGTCATCGGGGGCACGTCCTCCGCAAACACCCGCCGCCTGTACGAGAGCGCGAAAAGCCTCGTCCCCCTCGCGGACCTCATCGAAGACGCATCCATGATAAAGAAGGAATTCTACGCACTGAAGCGGGTAGGAATAACGGCGGGGGCCAGCACGCCGGAAGCAGTCATAAAAGAGGTGGAGTCCTCGCTCCTTGAGCATTGTGACAAAAATTTTACAATGTTGTAACAAACGCCGATGCCGGAGTGCTCGGTCAGGAGCAGGCCCAGCAGCTCGCCGCCCGCTCCGTCCAGAGGCAGGGTGAGCGCAATGTGGGTAAAGTCGTATGGCGATGCCCTGCTGAAGTCCGCGAACGCGGGCAGGAAGTCCTGCATTCCCCTGAAGACCATTCCGATGGAGTCTATGCCCCTGCCGAAGCTGTCGTAGGCACGTGAAATGGCATTGCTTTTTGAGTAATCACGGTTTCTCATACTCATTCACACCCTTCTTTCATAGGGGCCAGTCTGGCTCCGGCCCTCCCCTCTCAAATTCCACACCTCTCAAATCTATCAGAAAGTTCTCGCCGTACATGAATTCCTTTCCAGAATTGGCTTCAAACAGCTCAAACAGACCATACAGTTCCTCGGCATGCTCCACGATGTCATCGACGGATTGGATATGCGTGCCGAGCATCATGCCCAAAAAAACGGGATCCCGCAATGAATAGAATCCCCCATCGCACAAT
>JAILON010000123.1 GCA_024690865.1 Treponema sp.
AAGCTGTTCGGAAACCGACCAAATTTCCGAACAGGTCGAGTCAGCCAGCAGGAATTCCTGACGGACATCAGGTTGGCCGCCCGAAGGCGCTCATAAAGAAAATGACGCAGCGTGTCCTTTTGGGATGCCTTGTTGCCGCCATTGGCCTTGCAGGATGCTCAAAGGGTGGGAACTCCGCTTCCGCCGCTTCGCCGTCCATCAGCTCCGACTCTTCCGAAACACCTTCCCCAGCCCCTTCCACGGAAGGACCGGTCGAGATTCAGTGGATGTTCTGGG
Source organism: Treponema sp. (assembly GCA_024690865.1). GTDB lineage: Bacteria > Spirochaetota > Spirochaetia > Treponematales > Treponemataceae > Treponema_D. The sequence continues at coordinate 277 of JAILON010000123.1, forward strand.
GCGACCTTGAGTCCACGACGGACCTCATGACACAATGCTATGCCAAGGTCATCGAACGGTTCAACGAGAAGTACGAGGGAATATACCATTGCACTCCCATCACGACGAACCTTGAGGACTATGAGGTCAAGCTGAACGCCCGCATAGCGTCGGGCAACGCTCCCGACGTGTTCATCTGCAATCCGGGCTCCAACCTCAACGATATTGTCGCCGCCGACCTGACCGACATCCTGAAGAACAGGGAGACAGACTGGTACAGGACCTTCACAAACGGCATCTTCGAACGCCTCACCTATGGCGGAAGGATCATGGCCGTCCCGACCAACTTCGCCGCCGCACTGGTCTTCTACAACACAGATCTGTTCGACAGGGCCGGTGCCACGGTTCCGACTACCTACGAGGAGTGGCTCGGCTGCTGCAAGAAGCTCCAGAAGGCTGGAATTACCCCGATCGCCTGTTCCGCCGGAACCCCATGGTGCCTTTCCATGCTGGCAGGATACTTCTGCGACCGTGCAGGCGGCCCCGACAACCTGATGAAGATCAATGACGGTACCGGTTCCTGGCTGGACCCCAGCTTCAAGAACGGCATTGGCAAGCTCAAGGAGCTTTCCCAATATTTCCAGAAGACTGCCGCAGGAGATTCCAACGACCAGGCCACGGCTGCCTTCTACAACGGCGAATGCGCCATGCTCGTCCAAGGCTCATGGGTCATCGGACAGATCAACGGTGCAAATCCGGCGTTCGAGGACCGCTGCGGCGTCTTTTCCTTTCCAGCCATCAAAGGCGGGGCCGACCCCAACCGCATGATCGTCAAGACCGACAACCTGGTCATGTCTTCAAGTACGAAGAACGTGGACGCCTCTATTGCCCTGATGAAGGAGTTCACCAGCGACGAGGCCCAGAAGTATACCGCCGAGGTCGCCGGAAAGATTCCCGTCACGGGTGTCGCCTTCGACCTGGACAAGGCCCCCAAGCAGCTCGGCTATGTCCAGAAGATCCTTGCAAAGTCCACGGGAACCCTGGGCTTCTACAACGAGTCGCTGGCCACCACCGCAGCAGGAGACACCTTCGACAACGCGATGCTCGACATCTTCCTCGGCACATGCTCTGTAGAAGAGGGACTGCAGAAGCTGGAAATAGCAATGCGGCGGGCGGGCAGCTCCCGCTCCTGTTCCATAGCAGGGGAAAGGTGTTTCAACCCCGCATGCACGGGCAGGCTGGCGCTGCCGGCTCAGCCCTCCAGCAGCTTTCTGAACAGGGGCAGGTAGCTTTCGCGGGCCACCTTGTCCCAAGAGTAGTTGTCGGTTATGTAGCGGGCGGTGTAGGAGAGCATTGAGCGGAAGATGTCCCTGCCCGCCTGGGCCGCGATGCGCACCAGGGAACTGAGGAAGCGGAACAGGGTATCCACGTTGTTCGGCTCGTAGAGGAAGCCGGTCTCGCCGTCCACGATTTTCTTGAGGCCGCCCGTCGCATGGGCCAGGCAGATCGTGCCGTACATCTGGGCAATGAAGTCTTCCGTCCCGCAGGGTTCGAAATTGCTGGGAAACACGGCGATGTCGGCCGAAGCCATGCAGAGGCGGGACAGGGCGCGGTCGTAGCCCTTGAAGTAGACGCAGCCGCCGGGGAAGCCCGCCGCAAGCCCCTCAAGCTCACCCTCAAGCTCCCGCTCCCCCTGCCCCAGGAAGACGAACTTCGCGTTCAATCCCGACTCCAGAATCCTCCGCGCAGTGGCGGCAAGGATGGGAATTCCCTTCTGGCGGACGACCCTGCCGTGGTAGGCGATGTACACCGTGCCATCATCTCCCCCCGACAGGAAGCCGTAGCGCCTGACGGCCCCGTCCGACTCCGGGAGCGGGCGGTCCCTGTCCGCAAAAACGGTCAAGAAATGCTTCCTGCATTCATATTTGCCGTCGAAGTCGCCGGAGGCTATGTCGAACGGCACGGGAAGCAGGGATGCGGACGTATCCGCCGGGTTGTAGCGGGCGCAGTCGATGCCGTTCGTTATGCCGATGACGCTCATGCGGTCCCGCGCAAACAGGGACGACAGGCCGCCGGTGTCGGTCATGCCGTCCATTATCTCCCTGGCATACTGGGGCGAAACCGTAGTCAGACAGGAAAAGCCCCCCGCGAGCAGGAAGGGCTCGACGCACTGGCCGTTCAGGCCACGGGAAAGGAAGTCCCGGTCCAGGCCGGTGAAATAGGCGGCCGCATCCAACGAACTGTATTCGTGGTGGTAGCCGGCCCCTGCGTTGTGTATCGTCACGACGAAGCGGGTATGGCGGTAGACGGAGGAAAGGGCCCTGCTTTCCTTCCGCGCGAAAAGGACGAACACGCAGAGCATGGCGGCGGTCGCATCATGGCAGTGGATGATGGAGGGGTTCTCCTCCTTGGTGCAGGTTCCCCCGTATGCCACGACAGCCTTCTGGAAGAGGGTGTTTAAAAACTGCGCGTCCTCGTGCCCCTGCCCCTTGCGGTGGGCGGGATTCTCGCGTTCCTCCTCCTCGGTGTAGGTATATACGGCCTTCTTCTCGCTGAAGGCCCTGTTGCCAATGAATACGATATCGACACCGTTCCGCTTGCCGTGGCTGAAGGTCACGGTCATTTCGCGACCGCATACCCAGATTTTGACCGGCTTGTGCCAACAGCAGCAGAAATCCTCGACGGAGGAAAGATCCGTGCAGCCGTAGAGGGGGATGAAGAGCGTGACTTTCTCGCCAGACTTCGCCAGGCTTTCGCTGAGCGAGCAGGTGACGTTCTTGACACCGCCCGCCTCGGCTATCCCGGCGTACTCCCGCGTGACGGTCCAGATGTTCATTGCGCCTCCGCCTGTTTGGCCGCCTGTTTGGGGCGCACACCCGCCAGGTCGGGACGGAGGACTTCGGCCCCGTTCACGTAGACGTTCCGCAGCGCGCTCCCTTCCGGCAGGTAGACCGAGACCATTATGCGGATGACGCGAGGCTTCATGCCGATTATCTCCGGCTCCTGGGCACAGAAAAGCGGCACGGCAGATACGTCCAGCCGGGTCCCGCAGGTCCTGAGGGCGGTCGCGGCGTTGAGCGTGTCCAAGTCGCGCGTCATCGTGAACTGGACCGAAACGACGTCCGCCTCCGCAAAGCCGTTTCCGTCGCATATCCCGTCAAAGAGCTTCCTGACGGCATCCCTGATGGAATCCTTGGAATTTTCCGCACATGCTGCACCCCGTATGCAATACAGCCTCTTCCCTTCCATGAAACCCGTCCCCCTATTCTGAAGATGCGGCAGGAACCTGGCCCGCCGACTCGGCAGCAGTCCCCGATGCCCCATCAGGGCCATCCCCCGACGGAACCTGGCCGTCGGACTGAAGCTTTGCAGCGGCAGCTTCCAGTTCCGAGGTAGAAAGCCCCTTCAAGGTCTTGGAAACCTCATTTATCGTGCCCAAGTCCTTGAGCTGGGGATACTTCTTGAGCAGCTCCGCATATTTTTCAAGGAGCTTGACGGAACGCTCCTCCTCGTTCATCTGGTCCGCATACAGGGAGGCCCGCTCCCTCAGGCTCTTTTGAACCTCCTCGTTGTAGTTCCCGTACAGTTCCTTGATTCCGGCGTAACTTTCCATGTCGGGCAGACGGGCCTTTGCTATCTCCACGGAATTCAGAGAGACAAGGGAAAGGTCGTCCTTGCCGGCAGCAGCGATCCGCTCCAAGGCTGCCTGGTCCAGGGCCTTGAGCGCGACATAGCTGGAAGAGGCACGGCCGTCCAGGGCCGGAAGGATGGTGTCGGCAACGGTCTTCGAGACGACCTTCGCCTTGTTGTCAAGATAGGCGTCAAGGTCTTCCTGGCTTGCTAGCTCGTTCCGCTCGACGAGGGACACGAGACCTTCCGCAGTCGGGGAAAGCTGGACCGCAATCTCAAGCTCGTACGAAAAGTCGGGAGAAGAATCCAGCATCTTGGCATACAGGTCGGCCCCGGGAAGGGAGCCGGTATAGGACTGCACGCTCCTGTGCGGTTCCATCTTGAACTTGTGGATGGTGACGTTGGTGGGAAGGAGCCGCTCCCACCTCCACACGAAGGAACCGGGCAGCAGGGGCCGTTCCAGAACCCCGCTGGTTTTGGAAACCATGATCCCGCACTCCCCCGGCTTTATGCCGAACTGCACCCAACCGATCATGAACACTGCCGCAGCAGCCATGAGTATGATGACAAGACTCGCAAGCACTCGCTTCATGGTGCATATTGTATACTTTTTTGAAAGCTTGTACAATCAAGACATGGGAAAGACTGGCGAAAAAAACGGAGAGGACTCCTACAGTTTCCTCTACATCCTCATAAAGCGTTCAACCATCTTCCTCACCCTGTTCCTTGCGGCGATGCTCCTCCTGTATTTTTCCGGCAACTTCCAGTCCTTCCAGGATTCCAGCCTGCGCATAACGCTCTTCTGCTCGTCGCTGGCCGCGCTCATGCTCTTCACGTTCTCCAGCATAGGAATACTGACCAGCCTCATCGTGGCCATCGTCTTGAAAAAACCCGGCCACCTCATAGGTACGCTGACATACATCCTGCTGGACCTTGCCTCCGCAACGGTGTTCGTCACCCTGCGGGGCCTGACCATACTGACATCTGGGATACAGGGCATTGCGGGCTAAAACCCTTGCAACGCACGCGGGAATCGGGCTATTATAGGCTATATGCGGTGTCCTTCATGCGGAAGCCTTGACGACAAGGTGATAGAGTCCAGAACGATGGCGAACGGCGAGAGCATCAGGCGCAGGAGGGAATGCCTTTCCTGCGGCTACCGCTTCACCAGCTACGAAAGAATAGAAGAAAAGCCCTTCATGGTCATAAAGCGCGACGGCAGGCGGCAGCCCTTCGACCGGGACAAACTGGGCAAGGGAATTGAACGGGCACTTGAGAAAAGGCCGGTGTCCACGTCGCTCATAGACCAGATCGTTACCGAAATTGAGGACGAAGCCTACAGCCGGGGCAAGACGACGCGGGAAATCTCCACGTCGGACTTGGGCGAAATTGTCCTGGCCCGGCTGAACGACGTGGACAAGGTGGCATACATCCGCTTTGCGAGCGTCTACAAGCATTTCAACAACTTGGACGAGTTCATTCAGGAAGTCAAAAGCGTGGGAGGCGGAAATTGAGCGCACAACAGGAAGTCTTTCCCGGCTGGGAAGGGATGATGTCGCCCCAAGCCGGCTCCGCGTCCGGCGGGCCAGGGCAGGAAAACGGGCTTGAAGACCTCATACGGAATGGCCTGACAGGTTCCGGCGGGAACAGAATGGCGCTTCCCGCCCGGCATTTTTCATCGATATTGAATCAGATTGCCTTCGCACGGCTGGCAAGGCTCGACGCCTTTAACACCCTGCTGGCCCCCTTCGCACGGGAGGACGGGCTGACGCTCCGCGAGCTGAAGCAGGGCCTCCAGGGACTGGCATTCGCCTTCCTGTACCGCTCAAAGGAGCAGGATCTGCCCTGCATGAGGATTGGGCTTGATCCCGTATGCCCAGAACGGCTCAGGGACATGAAGGCTGTCGTCGCGGGCAAGGAGCTGCCCTATACCTATGGGGCGCTGGAGTCCGAAGCTGGCGAGATAGCACGTGCCCTCCGCGAGGTGCTGGACGAAGGAAATTCCGAAGGAGAGCCTTTCAGCTGCATAGCACCCTTGGACGAGGCAGACAGCTGGATCCAGGTGGAAGGCATCCCGCAGGGCATAAGCTACGAAATGTTTACAATGAAGACATGCAAGAAATGCGCCGCGGTACGGGACTTCATGGCCCTGTCGCACCTGGAAGGCAATGAAGTCAACGTTGACAGCGACAGGGGATTTGACCGCGCGTCGGAAGCAGGCGTCTTCGTCACCCCCACGGTCATCTTCTACAACAGGGAAAAGGAGGAACTGGCCCGTGCCCACAACGTGCAGGAGCTGGAGTCGGTCCTGGTCCTGCTCAAGGGACGTCAATAGGCAAGCAAATGCTCGCTTGGGGGGCCCTCCCTGCTCCATACGTTTCCGGTATATCAGCAAGACACAAAAGCAAATTTCTGTGTACAGGCATAACAGCACGGAGACAAAAAAAACCTCCCGAAAGGGAGGCTTTTCAGTGCCAAAGATCAGAATCGAACTGATGACATAAGGATTTTCAGTCCTCCGCTCTACCAGCTGAGCTACTTCGGCAAGTTGTTCAAGCAAGTATACTTTAGCGTATTCTCTTTTCTTTGTCAAGCCCCTTCTTACAGGAAGGCAAGCAACAAAGGCTTGAAGAACTATGGTGGCAAGAGGGATCGAACCTCTGACATACGGAATATGAGTCCGTTGTTCTACCGACTGGACTATGCCACCGCGATGTTCAATATCATATACTCTTTGCCCGCGAGTGTCAAGGGCTTAGAATGATTTTCGACAAAAAAAATTAAAAAAGCCCCGGAAGCGACAGCCCCGGGGCTTTTAACACAAAGCGTTTCCTATTACCTGAAAATCAGTATCAGCACCTGCGACACGATGACGACCGCGATGAGGGCGACCGGATAGGTTGACGCATACGCGGAAGCAACGTCTTCGGTTCCCGCCGTGTTGATGAGGGTTCCGAGGGCAGGCGTTGAAGTCATGCCGCCCGTTATGGAGCCAAGGTTGTTCAAGAGGCTCAGGCGCAGGACGTAGCGGGCAAAGAGGTAGCCGGCGACCATCGGGAGCGTCGTCATGACCACACCGTAGATGAAGTAGACGGCCTCGAAGTACTTGGCGAAGTTTGCACCGCCGGGAATACCCGCACCAATCAGGAAGAGCATCAGGCCAAGCTCGCGGAAGACCTTGAGCGTCTCGTTGTTCGGGGTCATGGACAGCTTGCCAAAGTGGCCGAAGTGGCCGAGCATCAGGGAAACGAGGAGACAGCCTCCGGTCGTCGTCAGCGAGAAGTTCCCGAACTTGAAGGAACCTATGAGGATTCCCAGGACTGCCGCAAGAGAGAAGGGCATGAAGCCAAAGGTGTCCACCTCTATCAGCTTGCCATTGAACTTCTTGACCGTCCCAGTGCTGGCAACGGTGATTTTCTTCCTTTCTTCCGCCATGTCCGCGCCCAGGATTTTCGGTATGACCTGAACGAAGAGGACGACACCGACGACACCGTAGAGGTAGGCAATTCCGTGGCCGACCGCGACGATGTCCTCAAACTCCGCGTTGACCGTCGCCTTGGCTGCGCTAAATGCGGGCGTACTGGTCAGAGAACCGGAAAGAAGGCCGACGAGCATTGCCCCCGCCTCCTCCAGGTCACGGCCGAAGACCTTGTTGTCAAAGACGATGCAGCCCGCGCAGGAAAGGCCGCCGAACACGATGACGACAACCGCGATGAGCACGTAGGACTTGAAGTTCTTCTTGAAGTTCCCGATGAAATTGGGTCCTGCAATGAAGCCGACCGACGTGACGAACAGGATAAGCCCAAGGTTCTCTATGACCTTGAGGGCATTGCCCGTATATGACTTGGACACGTCGCCAACCTTGATGGCAAGCTGGGCATCCAGGGCCCCGTAAAAGAAAGCTCCCGCGAGAAGGGCGATGATGAAAACGCCGGCAGTCCCGAGGGAAACACCCTTTATCGTAATCCTGCCCAGCAGGTAGCCGACAGCCGCGATGGTAAAGACGAAAAACAGAAGAAAAGTTATCGCCTTGACAGAAAGAATTCCAGCGAAAAGAGTCATTTTACCACTTCCACATTCACAAAAGATATTTCACGCCGTCCACAGGACACACCTGCGAACGGCCTTTATCGTATAAAACAGACGGACCTACGACTGCTGCTCTATGCGGTAATGCACTTCACCCCTAAAAAGCTGCCTAGCGGCCAGGCTCACGACCTTTCCGTCATTATCCATGACCTCGTTGTCCTTCAAAATGGCCAGCTGGTAGGCACGACGACTTGCAGCAGACGTTATCTCGTATATGCTGCCCTTGAACTTAACCAAACTTTCCAATGGAAAAATCATTACAATACCTCTCTATTGGCAATTGGGCAATATTTTAGCATTTTTCAAAGTTCGTGTCTACGGCAAAGCGACATATCGCGTCGCCCCGGAACTACCACATGCGGGAGAGGGCCCCACCCCCGAAACACGTCGGTCCGTCGTCCCGTGACTGGACATTCCACACACCGAAGAATGGACATTCCACACACCGAAGAATGGACATTCCTCGCACCGAAGAATGGACATTCCTCGCACCGAAGACAGCCTGTCCGGCAGCATGCGACTATCCCTTTCGCCATGCCTCCGTGCGGCCCCCCTTTCATTCGCCAAAATTCGCCAGAATTCGTCAAAAACAGAAAAAAAACATAAAAATGAGCCGCAAAATGTACAAAAAGGGGCTTTCTCCACAAATGTATAAGTAAGGGGGAAGCAAAAACAGCAGGCATAGGGACCCGGCCCGCTGTAAAAAATGCCACCCCAAGGAGTTCAATTATGAAAAAAAGCAACGGCATAGGCCCGACGGCCCGCTCGTTCCGCAGGGGAATCTGCCTTGCGGCATTCACCCTCGCCATCGTATCCCTAATTCCCGCCTGCAAGAGCGGAAGCGGAGACGAGACGGAAGACCTTCCGACCTATACCCAGATGGGACAGGCAGGACAGGCGGACATAAAAAGTACCGAAGCCCCAACGCAGGTGGCGGCAAATCCCAAGACAGCTGATTCGTCCACACAAGGCCCTGCCGCCACACAGCTGGCGACCGCCCCTGTGGCAACCGACACGGCTCCGCAAAGCCCGGAGGCTGCACAGCCTGGGCCGGAGGGACAGCAGGAGCTGGCAGCGCAAGCCCCAGCAACGCAGGATCCGGCTGTTTTGACGGACGCCGGCAACCAGCAGAATGGTGCAGATCCACAGGAGCAGGCGGTCATAC
>JAILON010000135.1 GCA_024690865.1 Treponema sp.
ACAGCATAACAAGGATCTTAACTTTTATAAAGTACCTGTTCGGTTAATTGGACAGCAATGGTCCTGCATGTTTTTCCATACAAGCCAGCCCATAAGCTGGGAGGTATAGGCATACCCCCCTGTGGCCATGGTCATCTTGTCCAGGGCCTTTTCATCAATCACCTTGCCGCCGCTCTCAAATGCTTTTTGTAATTGAAGCGGACATTGGAGATATCCAGGGGCGGAAGGGCCAGAGCCGGAGGAATAATTCCGCCGGCACTGCGTCCGCCAGCCCCCGTCCAAGGGCCGGAACCGCACGGCAAGTTTAAACCGTCAACGGCGACAAGCAAAATCATATCCAGAATTTAAGCTGTCAATAACAGGAAACACCCTTAAAAAAAGGAGGACCGCTTTTTATGAACATAATTGCAGTGATACCAGCCCGCTACAAATCCTCGCGCTTTCCCGGCAAGCCCCTCGCAGACATCTGCGGAAAACCGATGATTTGGTGGGTATACCGGCAGGCGAGGAAGGTCGCTGATTTCTCCGCGGTATATGTCGCCACTGACGACGACAAGATATTTGATACATGCAAATCGCTTGACATACAGGTCATCATGACAAGCGGAAGCCACAGGACAGGAACGGACAGGGTCGGTGAAGTCGCGGAGAAAATTCCCGCTGACCTCTACGTGAACATTCAGGGCGATGAACCCCTGCTTGAGCCAGAGACCATAAGGGCCGCCATAACACCTTTCTATTCAGATCCAGGCTTGCAGGTCTCAAACCTGATGGCACGCATAAAAGACCCTGTGGATGCCGTGAACTGCACGGTACCAAAAGTCATTACGAACAAGGAGGGCGTGGGTATTTACCTTACCAGGGCGACCGCCCCGTATCCCAAAGGCAGCCTTGAATATGCCTATTACAAGCAGGTCTGTGTTTACGGCTTCAAGCCGGAAGCTTTGCGCTTCTACTGCGACTACGGCAAAAAATACGGGAAGGCAAAGATCGAGGCTGTTGAGGATATTGAAATATTGCGTTTCATAGAAAACGGATGGAAAGTTCAGTATACCGAGGTGGAGTCTGATACTGTCGCCGTTGACACGCCCAATGATTTGGAGAAGGTACGGTGCCTCGTGCAGAAAAAGCTTAATTCCCAAAATATAGATGGGGGGGGTACAAGCATAATATAATCCTCGGTGGCAATATCCTCCTTCAGGAGGTTGCCGCATGAAGACCGTGGCTGTAGTCCCCATGAAGCTGAACAACAGGCGGCTGCCACAAAAAAACACAAAAGCGTTTACTAACGGAAAGCCTTTGTGCCAGTACATTCTTAGGACACTTCTATCTATAGATGAACTGGACAGCGTGTATGTATACTGCAGCAGCCCCTCCATTCAGGACTTCATGCCTCCGGGAGTGATGTTCCTTCAAAGGGATGAAAGGCTTGACAGTGATGAAACAAAAATGAACGATGTCCTGTCCGCATTCTCAAAAGATGTAACCGCTGACATCTATATCATGACGCATACCACCGCGCCTTTCATTTCACCAGAGTCTATTAAAAAAGGGCTTGAGGCCGTAAAAAATGGCGGGTATGACTCTGCGTTTGCGGCAAAAAAATTGCAGGATTTTTTGTGGAAGGACGGCAAGCCTTTCAACTACAAGCTCGATGCGATTCCAAGGACACAAGACCTGCCTCCCATTTATGAGGAAACAAGCGGATTTTATATATACCGGTATGATGTAATAAAAAGACTGAACAGACGTATCGGTACCAAGCCGTATATCGTTGAAGTCGGTAAAATTGAAGGTATGGACATTGATGAGGCCGAGGATTTTACGATTGCTGATGCAGTCTTCAACTATAAGAAAAATTTTAAACAGAAAGAATGAGGATAATCTGTCATGAAAAGAGTTCTGATTTTTGGCGTTGGAAGTACTGGCCGACGCATTTACAGTGAAGTAAAAGGCACCGTACAGGTCGTTGGATTTTTGGACAATGACAAGGCCAAATGGGGATGTGACATTGACGGCGTCCCCATTCTGGGAAATGCCGGGGCACACGGAAAGGCGGCCTTTGACGAAGTGATAGTCGCCTCGCTCACCGGCTATGACATCATGCAGGAGCAGCTCGTGGAAGCCGGTGTCCCTGCGGCAAAGATAAACCGTACGTTCGTTGCCACGCAGGTGAACGCACGGCTCAACTTCCTGCGTGACTATGCGGCCATGCGCCCGCAGTCGGCCATCCCTGTGGCAGAAGGCGGGGTGTTTCAGGGAGAGTTCGCGAAGGAGATAAACGCATGTTTCCCGGACAGCCCAATCTATCTCTTTGACACCTTTGAGGGCTTTGACTCACGCGACATAAAGACGGAGAGGGAGAACGGATACTCCATAGAAAAGGAGAAGCACCTTAACATCACAAGCGAGGACTTGGTGCTGGGCAAGCTGCCGCACAGTGACAAGGCCGTCATAAGGAAGGGGTATTTTCCCGATACCGCAGCAGGATTGGAGAACATCCAGTTCCAGTTCGTCAACCTTGACTTTGACCTGTACAATCCTATCCTGGAAGGACTCAGGTTTTTCTACCCGCGGACTATAGGGGGAGGGGTAATACTAGTGCATGACTATTTCAACCCCGGATACAAAGGGGTCGCCCAGGCCGTCGCCGAATATGAAAGGGAACACGGCAGGCTTGTCAAGATTCCGATCGGGGACCACTGCTCCCTGTGCATAATAAAGGAATAATACGTGAACAAAATCCGCATCCTGGACTGCACGCTCCGTGACGGCGGTTACTGCAACGAATGGAGGTTCGGCAGGGCGTACATCGGGAAAATCATCCGCAGCCTGACAGAGGCCAATGTGGACATAATCGAATGCGGCTACATCCTGGACGGGAATGCGTTTGACCCTGACGTCACGAAGTTCAGCTCCATATCGCAGGTGAACGCGATCCTGCCGGAGAAAAGCGGCGCGGGCAGCTTTGTCATCATGGCCAATTACGGCGACTATGATTTCAATGCCCTGACAGAATATTCCGGCAAAGGCGCCTGCGGAATCCGCCTTGCGTTCCACAAGAAAGATGCGGCCAATGCCCTGCGGGAGGCAAGAGTCATAGCCGGCAAAGGATACAAGCTGTTCCTTCAGCCCATGGTATCGCTCTGCTACACGGACGAGGAGTTCCTCAGGCTCATCCATGCCGCCAACGAGCTGAACCCATACGCCTTTTACATCGTTGACAGCTTTGGTGAGATGAAAGGACGGGACCTGAGGAGGCTTTTCTACATGACCGAGCACAACCTCAGGCAGGATGTGATGATAGGCTTCCACTCGCACAACAACATGCAGCTGGCCTATTCGAATGCGAAGGCCCTCGTCGAAACGCAGACCTCCAGGAGCCTCATAATAGATTCTTCCGTCTATGGGATGGGGCGCGGCGCCGGAAACCTCAACACGGAGCTTTTCACGGAGTATCTGAACGAAACTTGCGGAACAGGCTACGACATAAAGCCCCTCCTGAGCATCATCGACGAGGTTCTTTCCGGCTTTTACCAGCAGAAAAGCTGGGGCTACTCGCTGCCGAACTACCTTTCCGCGCTGCATTCCGTCCATCCCAGCTATGCCTTTTTCCTTGATGAGCGGAAGACCCTCACAGTCGAGGACATGAACGAAATCTTCCTCAGGATGAGCGATGAAAAGAAGCATGAATTTGACAGGGGGTATATAGAATCCCTTTATGAATCCTACATGGAAGCAGGGGATGTGTACGATGCCCACAAGGCGGAATTCCTGGAAAGAATTTCCGGCAAGGAAATCCTTCTGATTGGCCCGGGAAAAAGCTCGGAGACAGAGAAGGAGACAATCACCGATTATGCCGCAAAAGAGAACGTCGTTTCAATCAGCGTGAACTTCGATTATCCCCGGTGCACTACGGATTTCGTTTTCATCAGCAACATACGGCGCTTCCGCGAGTTCCCCAAAGAGAAGCTCGGCAAATGCATAATCACGTCAAACATAGCCGCGGACGGGGTATACCTGCAGGCAAAGTACAGGGACCTGCTGAATGACGTCGAGGTTGTCCGCGACAATGCGGGTCTTATGGCCGTCCGCTTCCTCATGGACTGCGGGGTCAGGAAGGTGATCCTTGCGGGCTTCGACGGGTATTCCCACGACAACAGCTCGAACTATGCGGAAAAGACGCTCTCAATCATCATGAACAACGCCATGATGGATGCGATAAACGACGGGATGACAAGGATTCTGGCGGAATACGGAAAACAGATCGAGATTGTCCGGATTTGACAGTGCTCCTCCTGAGCTGAGCCATGTGGGCCGCAAGCTGCCTGTAAGCAGGGCCGTCCGCCCGGCGTGACCGGTCCCCTCATCCGGGACCGGTGAAGCCATGCGGAGACGGGGGCGATTTTCCCGGGTGCAACGAACTGTCTGAGCACGAGGTATCAGGTAAAATATGAACATC